>DHIZ01000041.1:6820-13459 GCA_002404055.1 Chloroflexi bacterium UBA4733 | reverse complement strand
GATGCTGTTGACGACGATCTCGCCAGCGCCGAGCTCCACGCCGCGTTGCGCCCAGGCTAAGGCTTCCATCCCCGTCGGCCGCCGGCCGCCGTGCGTCACCACCTCGTACTGTGTCCCATTCCAACGAACATCCATGGAAAGCACGATACACTGGCTCCCGAAACGACGGGCGCTCTCGCGGATCAGTTCCGGGTCAGCGACCGCGTACGTATTGAGCGATACTTTGTCCGCACCGGCCCGCAGCATCCGCTTCACGTCGTCCGGTGACTTGAGACCGCCGCCGACCGTGAGCGGGATGAACAACTGCTCGGCGCAGCGCTCGACCACCTCCACGATCAGCCCTCGCTCTTCCGCCGACGCGGTAATGTCGTAGAAGACCAGCTCGTCGGCGCCCTGCTGGTTATACGCGGCCGCCAACGCCACCGGATCACCCACTTCGCGGTCGGCTGAAAACTTGACGCCCCGAATGACTTTGCCGCGGGCCACGTCCAGGCAAACAATGATCCGCGACGTCAGCACGCGACTACCTCCTGGGTGACGGCCGCCGCGGCGGCGATCGCCTCGGCGTAGCTGAAGGCCCCGTCGTAGAGCGCGCGCCCCACAATGACACCTTCGGCCCCCAACGCCCGCAGGCGAGTGATTTGCGCCGCTGCCGCAACGCCGCCGGAAGCGATCACCGGGACACCCACCGTGGCGATGAAGGCCTGCAACTCTGCATAGTTCGGGGCGGTCAGCGTGCCATCCCGTTCGATATCGGTGGTGATGATACGAGCGACACCGCGCGCTGTCATCTGCCGGGCGAACTCCAGGGCAGCCAGGCCCGTCATCTGCAACCAGCCCCGCGTGGCAACGTTGCCGGCGCGCACGTCCAGTCCCAGCACGATCTGGTCGCCCCAGCGGGCGCAGGCGACCTCGACCACCTCCGGCTGCTCCACGGCGATGGTGCCCAGGACAACCCGGCCCACGCCGGAGTCCAGCAGCGCCGCGATCTGATCGAGGGTGCGGATGCCGCCGCTGACCTCTACCGCCAGGCGACAGTTGGTGACGATGCGCGTGATGGCGTCGGCATTGGGTCGCTCACCGCTGGCCGCACCGTCGAGGTCGACCACGTGCAGCCAGGGCGCTCCCGCCTCCTGCCAGCGCAGGGCGGCGCGCAGGGGATCGTCGTCAAAGATGGTAGAGCGCGCGTAATCGCCTTGCACCAGGCGCACGCAGCGTCCACTCTGAATATCGACGGCCGGTATCACGACGAAGCTCACGTCAGGCCGCTTCTCCCGCCAGTTGCACGAAGTTACGCAGCAGCATGATTCCCCAGCGTCCGCTCTTCTCCGGGTGGAACTGCGTCGCCATCAGGTTCTCACGCGCCAACACGGAGGGGAAGGCGATGCCGTACTCGGTGCGGCCGATGACGCAACTGTCATCGGCGGGGGTGGCGTAATAGGAGTGGACGAAATAGACGTTGGCGCCGTTGGGTATCCCCTCCAACAACGGGTGGCTGCCGTCGTGCAGAATCTGGTTCCAGCCCATATGTGGCACCTTGACGCCACCCGGTAGCCGCGCCACCACACCGGGGAAGACATCCAGGCAGGGGTGTCGACCGCCCTCCTCGCTATAGGTCAGCAGCACCTGCAGCCCCATGCAGACGCCGAGGTAGGGCTTGCCGCCGCGCACCGTATCGGCAATTACCTGTTCCAGCCCGTGGCTGCGCAAGCTGGCCATCGTATCGCTGGCCGCGCCGACCCCCGGCACCACGACCGCCGTCGCGGCCCGCACGACTGCTGGATCGCTGGTTACCTCCACCTGCGCGCCAGCCAGGCGCAAACCGTGCGTGATACTGCGGAGGTTCCCGGCGTCATAGTCTACAACTGCAATCACACGAATTCCCCACAAGCGTCCGCCGCCAGGTACCAGTATACCGGTGCGGAAAGGGCAGGCTGGGACCTACCTGGCGTCGCTGTCGCGCGTCAGCATTCCCATCCGCCCGGACGCCACGTCCGCCTCCGCCGCAGCAAGCGTCGCATGGGTGCCGATGTCGCAGATGTAGGTGGCCGTTGTGGCCGCGAGACCGTACACCGGCAAACCGGCAGCGAGCGCTGCCGGCACGACATCGCTGCCGAAGTCGCAGGGCAGCACGTTCGGTATGACGCCCAGCAGTACCGGATCAACCACGTAGATACCGGAGGCCACCAGGTCGCCCGGCTCCGTACCGCACGGCGGCTTCTCCACGAACCGGCGCAGGCGTCCATCGGGGGCCAGGTCGGCCACGCCTTTGGTCCAGGGGTCTGGGACGCGATGCAACAGGCACGTGAGCGCTGCCCGTCGGGCCTGATGTTCCTGCGCCAGGGCAGTTAGATCGGCGTCGGTCAACACGTCGCCATAGAGAAGAAAGAAGGGCTCCGTCAAGAAATCTGCCAGGGCGCGCAAAGTGCCGCCGGAGCCAAGCAGGTGTGGATGCTCACGCAGGTAGGTAATCTGCAACCCCCAGTCGCGGCCATCCCCGGCGAACTCCACGATGGCTTCCGGCAGGTAGTGCAGGTTGATGGCGACCTGCTGGACGTCGTGGGCGGCGAGCAGGGCGAGCAGGTGGTCGAGGAGAGGAACGCCGCCGACCTCCACCAGCGCCTTGGGTCGGGTCAACGTCAAAGGGCGCAGCCGCGTCCCCTCGCCGGCTGCCAGCACAACCGCCCGCCGGATTGTCCGCTCGGCCAATGCTTGCTCCTTCGCCGTCAGTTTGCCAACCGATCGAATTATGGATGAGCCCGCTGAATAGTCTCGTCAGGTCAGTCGGCCTGACAATTTGCTTCCTCAGTCTAGCCGCTTTAAACTACGCGACAAGCAACGATGAAAGCGTCTTCCAGCGGGGGGTGGGGCAATGCGGGCAATCTTCCTAGATCGTGACGGCGTCCTGAACGAGAATCGTTCAGACTACGTCAAATCCTGGCAGGAGTTCGTCTGGCTCCCCGGGTCCCTGGACGCGCTGGTTGCCCTGGCGCTGCATAGCCAGCCGATAATCGTCATCACCAACCAGTCGATGGTCGGGCGAGGGTTCGTGAGCAGCTCCACTCTGGACGACATCCATCAGCGAATGCGCCAGCAGGTCAGTTCCCACGGTGGCCGAATTGATGCGGTGTACGCCTGCCTGCACGCGCCGTCGGACGCCTGCCCTTGCCGCAAGCCCCTGCCCGGTCTCTTGCACCGCGCCGCCGTTGATCTTCAGATCGACCTGGCCGACTCCGTGTTCATTGGCGATGCCTTCACCGACTACCAGGTGGCGCTGGCAGCCGGCATGCCCTACATTCAGGTGCGCTCCGGCAAGGGCGCAGCCAATGCGCAACGTGTGGCGGCGGCTGACCAGCAGGTACCGATCGTGGCCAACTTGCATGCGGCTGTGCCACTCGTGACGAGGTAGGCCGCTTGGCCGCGATTGCGATCGGCGGCCAAGGATGGGGGGCACTGCGATGCTGGGACTCGCGCTGCGACCGCAGTCGCCCTCGTCGCTTGGCCGCCGATCGCAATCGCGGCCCTGCCCTACGCTTAACCGAACCGCACCTGGACCTACGAGCCGTTCTCGCCCAGGCGCTTGCGGATGAGCGCCGGCTCAACCCTTTGCACCTCGCTAATGATGTGGGTAAGTTCCAGCAGGCGGATGATGACGCCGGAGAGATCGAACTGATACCAGAAGAGGCCGTGGAAGGCCGAGCGCTGGAAGGCGTGGTGATTATTGTGCCAGCCTTCGCCGCCGCCCAGCAATCCCACAATCCAGTTGTTGGTACTGCGGTCGCCGGTCTTGAAGGGCCGCTTGCCGAAGACGTGGCAGACGGAGTTCACACTCCAGGTGACGTGCTGGACCAGGAAGATGCGCACCAGTCCACCCCAGATGAGACCACGCCAGCCGTCGATGGCGAAGGGAATGGCCAGCGACAGGATCACCCAGAGCCAGAAGGTCCTGGTCGCGAACATGACCACCGGATCATCTTGCAGCCAGGGGCCGTACTTGGACGGGTTGGAATTGAAACCGTCGATGATCCAGCCGAGGTGGGCATGGAAGAAGCCTTGCAGCGGGCTATGGGGGTCGCCTTCCCGATCAGAACGCGCGTGGTGTTCCAGGTGCGTGCTGGCCCAGCCCAGCGCCGGCCCCTCTACGGACATTGAGCCGAGAATCAGCAACAACATCTTCAGCCAGGTCGGCGCGCGAAAGGCGCGGTGCGTCAGGTAGCGGTGGTAGCCGATGGTCACACCCATCGCCACCGCCAGGTACATGCCGCCGAGCAGGGCGAGGTCTTTGCCGACGACGTAGCGCTGCCAGAGCTGCATGATCGCCACCACCATAGCCACCAGCGGACCAACGGTTAGCGTGATGATCAGCGCCCTGGCGACCGGTCCATTGTCGGCGCGCTTGACCCACTGGTCCGGCGGCAGCGCACGCGATCCAACGCTGACCGGCTCCTCGACTTGATAGGTAACCGCCACGAATTTGTATCCCTTTCCTCCGGCGCCATTCAGTAGCGCCGTTCCCGCCTTCTCAGGCGATATACGTGGCACAGCCACGAACATGACGGTGGCGCCAAACATCGCCGACGGGCGAACTCCGGCTACCCTGGATCATCTCAGCAGTGTGTTCGGATCAGCCACACCAGGCTAATCCGCTGTCCATCTCTATTGTAACGCCGTTCTAGAATCGCCGCTGTGCGGTGTCATGTTTGGGTGAGATACGAGTAGGGGCAGGTCCCCGTGCCTGCCCTGGCTCGGGCGCAACCCCCGATTGTTGTTTGCAACCGGACCGGGGGGTTACGCACGACGCAGCCACCGGAACAGGGCAGGCACGGGGACCTGCCCCTACACTGGGACGGGGGCCTCGTCAACCCAGCGCGTGAACTCGCGCGCCGAACGTCGTCGGCCAGGCAACTCCAGCTTGGAATAGCCGAGATGGACTACGGCGATGATGCGTTCGCCCTCAGGCAGGCCAAGATAGGCGTGAGCCGGCGCATAGGGGGCAATGCCGCTGCTCCAGAAACTGGCCAGGCCTTCCGCGGTCGCTGCCAGCAGCAGATTCTGCGTCGCTGCTGCCGTCGCCAGGGCATTCTCTTCGTCAATCATTGGATCAGGATCTCGCCTGACGGTCACCACCACCAGCGCCGCCGCCCCCGCCATCTTGCGGTAGGTTTCTTCCAGCCTGGTTTGGGCGCCGACCGTCGTGGCGTCGTCCATGCTCTCGGCCACTTGCTGCCGCCGGAGGGCCGCCAGACCGTCTCTGGCGCTGCCCGTCAGCACCGCGAAGCGCCACGGCTGGGTCAGAAAATGGTTAGGAGCCCAGACGGCGGCATCCAGCAGACGCTCAATCAGCGCTCTGGGAATAGCTTGCTTGGTGTATTGCTTGATGGTCCGACGGCGCGTGATCGCCTGGTACACGTCCATCCCGCTGTCTGTCGCCATGCTTCGGTCCTACTCTGTTGCCAGCGCCGCCACCAGTTCGGTGGGATGCTCGTCGTTCAACGTGCCCTGGGGCGCAAGCCAGGTATGCGCCCAGTCGGCCAGGGCATCCATGACGCCGCGCAGGGCCTCGCCCTTTTCCGTCAGATGATAGTCGATGCGCACCGGCGTCTCTGGGAAGACGGTGCGCTCGACGATGCCTTCTCTTTCCAATTCCTTCAGCCGCTCCGAGAGCATACGGTCACTGAGATCGGGGATGGCAGCCGTCAAGTCGCTGAAGCGGTGTACCCCAGCGAACAACGCGCGCAGGATGGCTCCCGTCCAGCGGCGACCGACCAATTCGGTCGCCTGGTGATAGTAGGGACAAAACGCGGAGATGTCTGCAGGAAGCGCCATGAACGCACTGCACCTCCGTCTCTCGCTCGCAGCGCTGACTCAGCGATCGGCGGTACGATGCCGACCAATCCACTGGTATGGAAATTGCTTCTATCCTACCATGCGCAAGGGACTTGACAGGAAGTAACTCACTCGTGTATAGTTACTCACCAGCCGTAAGCCACTGGTGGCGATGGACGCCACAGCAGCACGGCAGAGAGTACAGGAGCTTCGTCATGAGTATCGCTGAGCAAAGCGCCGTCACGACATGGCAGCTTGACCCCGCCCACACCCAGGTCGAGTTTTCCGCCAAGCACATGATGTTCACCACCGTCAAGGGGCACTTCGCCAATATTAAGGGCACAGTCCGCCTAGACGAGCAGGACATCAGCCGCTCTTCCGTCGAGGCGGAGATCGACGCGGCGACTTTGGACACCCGCGTCGAGCAGCGCAACACGCACCTGCGTTCGCAGGACTTTCTGCACGTTGAGCAGTTTCCGACCATCACCTTCAAGAGCACGCGCGTTGAGCGAGCCGGTGAGGATGAACTGAAAGTAACCGGCGACCTGACCATTCGCGGTACTACCCGCCAGGTGGTGCTGGACACGACGCTGACTGGCCGCGGCAAATCGCCCTTCGGCACGACGGTCGCCGGCTTCGAAGCGCACACATCTATCAACCGCAAGGACTTCGGGCTGAACTGGAACGTCGCCCTAGAAGCAGGCGGCTTTTTGGTCGGCGACACCATCAAGATCAGCATCGAAGCCGAAGCAGTCCTGCAGGCGTAGCTGGGACCAGACCGTAAACGGTCTGGCTAAAACGACGAAGCCCCTG
>DHIZ01000041.1:0-6733 GCA_002404055.1 Chloroflexi bacterium UBA4733 | reverse complement strand
CAGGGGCTTCGTCGTTTTAGCCAGGAGATTTATCTCCTGGTCCCTCAGCCCCGCCGTTCAGTACGTTCGTCATGCGCCAACCACCACCGTCACCTTGAACGCTTGCACCAGTTGGGGGCAAGCCTGGCCGGCGAGACAGGTTGGTTTGCTCGTGGCCGTGATGGCGGCCGTACCGACACCGACGGCCTGGAATGCGCGCAACGTCGCGCCGCGCACGGCGGCCGCTGCCGGATTTACCGTGGGCATCAGAATCGCGGCATCGGGCATCGCTACCTGCCAGTTGTCGAACCCGTTCGCTGCTCTGAGGGCAAGGTCGATCGTATCCCCGACCTTGAAGTTGACGGTCTTCCCCGCGTCAGCGTTGGTCAACGTACCCGCCGGGTGCAGCGGACTCGGCGGCACACGCGTGCTCGTGATCGACTGCGCTGTCCCTGCACCCGCGGCGGATCGCGTGATCGGCGTGGCAACGGCTGCCGACGTAGGGAGTGTCGCCGTAGCGGAAGTCGTGAGTTCACGCCCTGCCCCACCCGACCCGGCCGGCGCCCCGGCCCCGCAACCGGCGAACACCAACACCGTTGCCGAGATCACCGCTGCCAGGGTGCGTTTGCTGCTGCGTGGCACGTGTATCATGCTGTCCTCCTGTCATCAATGAAACGCCTGGCAGCGGCAAGAGGTTCCCGGTCGCACGAGCGCGCCGTCATCAAGACTGGCGCAGGGCGTCCTACGGCGCCGACCAGAAGGGCTGGGTCCAGGCGGAGCACCCCTTGCCATCGGTGACCTGGATTCGTACCCACGGCTCGTCGCCGCGCAACATAAACGACGCCTCTCGGAGGGTCTCCTCCTCCGTGCCTAACCGGAATTGGTTACGCCCGGCGAAACCCAGGCAGTAGATTGCCATGCAGGGAGAGCAAGCGACCGTCAGCGTATTCCCCTCTCGCCGCACGGCGTGCAACTCCGGCCCAGCGCTGCAGTAGAAGGTCCCCTGACGGAGCGACTCCAGCGCCGCAGGCACACTGTGCTCGGCAGCGTGCAACACCACCCAGCCCAACTCGCCATCAGGAAAGCGGAAATGGGCGTCGTCAGTGGCGAATCCCCAGGGCCGTCGCCCGCGGCGCAGCATCTCATCCCAGGCAGCCAGGGCAACACCTTTCGCACTGTCTAGGACAGTGCCGCCGTTCCAGATCTCCACGCCGGTCGCCGCCTCTACCGCCAGCAGGTCGGCGCTGGCTGCCCGGAGCAGGCGGGCCGACTCCGGCCCCGGCGTCGTCACAGGCGGCAACGGCTCCGGCAACGTCCCCAGCGCCACCAGGTGATACTGGCCGCCAAACTCGGTCCCCGTTGCGGTGACTTCGACGCCGGGGAGTAGCAACAGGCTCCGCGCGTCAAGCGCGCTCGTGTCCGTGTGTACATTGTGGTCGGTGATGGCGAGGGCATCGTAGCCGCGCGCCGCATACCAGTCGACATATGCCTGCGGCGAGAGCCGCCCATCCGATACCGTCGTGTGCCCGTGCAGGTTGGCCCGCAGCAGAACCGGCCCGTCGCCCAGCAGATTCACCACGTTGCCCCACTCCGTTTCCCGGCAGGCCAATCCTCAGGCGTTAGCTATGCTGGCGCGTTGCCTGCGAGAGCGTAGCATTGTTTGGCCGCCCGGGGATCAATCCCTCCAGTGTCACCTAAAAGCCGGCGCCCTCGTAGTCGGCAGCCAGGGCCGCCAGCACCTCAGTCGTGTGCCCACGCTCCATCATCTGCAAGGCGGTATTGCCGCCAAAAACCGGAAGTGGTGCATTGAGAAAGCGGACAAAACCATCTGCGCTGAACACCGTTCGCCCCAGCATGACAATCTCGCTGATCAGCGCCAGGTCGCGTCGCTGACGAACGCCTGCCGGAGGATGCTCCAACGTCTCCCAACGCTCGACCGTTTTCGCACTGACATCGAGAAGGCGCGCCATGCGCTCTCGTGAGAGATCAAGGTCACCCCGAAGCTGCCGGAGACTGGGCGACACTACGCGTTGACGCGACGCAACCATCTCATTGTTCCTCCATAGCCCTATTCTGCCATGTTGTATAGACAGGTGTCTAGATGCGGACGACGCCTCATACGAGCGGGAATCGGGCGTGCCTCATGTGGTACATCGGACTGAGGATGTCCGGGGGCAAGACGGCGGCTCTGCCGGCTAGACCGGCCAGGTGGCTCGTCGGTACGCCGCATCCCAGAAGCACCACTCGTAGCGGCTGCTGATGACGTAGTTGCGTTCGCAACGGGCCAGCGTCGCCGCGTCGGCGGTCGAAGCCGCCTGATCGTAGAGCTGCTGAATGGCCTCGATGCGCCGGTCCCGATCACGCAGCCCCTCGGCAACTGCTTCGGTCTGATCGACATGGCCCGGCGCGTAAAAGGCGATCCAGTCCGCGTACATCGGCTCCGGCGAGGGCGGACCCTGGATCAGCGTTTGACCGACGTAGGAGTAAACGCAGGGGCAGGGGAGTAAGGCGGCCAGGGCTTCGGCTGTGCTGCCGGTGTGGGCAGCAGCGAGCATGTGGCGCGTGTAGGCCCAGTTCGCCTCGTTCATCTCCCAGGTAATGTGGTCAAAATCAAGGTCAAGTTGCGCCGCGTGCTTCTTGTGGAAGTGGTACTCCATCTTCACCAGCGGTTCGACCCAGGACAGCAAAAACTTGACCTGCTCGGGTTCGGGACAGCGACTGGCGATCACCGCCACCGTGCGGGTGAACTCCTGCAGGTACAGCCAGTCCTGCTGGACATAGCAGCGAAACGTTTCGATGGGGAGCGTTCCCTGCTTCAACTCCTGGATATACGGGTGCTCAATGATGCGCTGCCACACCGGCATCGCGGCCGCCTGAAGGCGCTCCGAGGGGCGGACGATCGTGGCGATACTCATGTGTTTCCTCCTACCAGGGTAAAATGCCGACACCCAGCACCCAGTGGCTGAGCAGTAACACGACGTAAATTGCGACAATAATCAGGAGAATCGCCGTCCAGCGGCGGGTCGCACGTTCCATCGCTATGTTCCTTTCCCTACGAACAACGGTGGCATCAGTTGCCCCAACCACCCCAGGGCATGCAGGCCAAGCAAGGTACCGCCGAGGACGAGGAATGCTCCGATGGCGAAGGCCAGGTCGCCTCCGGCGAAGACGGCACGCCGGTAGAAGGTCCGGCTGGGGTAGGCGCCGAAGCCGCGGGCATCCATGGCCACGGCCACCCGCCCGGCCTGGCGTACGCCGCCGGCCAGCAGCGGCACCAGGTAGCCCACGAGCCGCCGGTATCGCCTGCCCAGCCCGCCGCCCTCCGGCACACCGCGCACCCGATGTGCTGCGCGAATGCTGGCAAGCTGCCCCTCGAAGAGCGGCACGAAACGGTAGGCGGCCAGCACGCCGTAGCCGAAGCGATGGTTCAGGCGCCACTGCTGGATCAGCGCCTGCAGCAGCTCCGTCGGGTCGGTGGTCAGGGTGAACAGGAGGGACGCCGCGAAGATCGCCAGGATCCGGAAGGTGATGGCCGCACCGTAGGCCGCCCCCTGATCCATCAGCACGACCGGTCCGACGTGCAGCAGGAGGCGCACGGCCGTTCCAGCAGGCAGGGCATAAAAGAAGGCAGTGGTCCAAAACAGGCCAAAGGCTGCCAGGAGAAACAGGCGCAGGGAGCGCAACAGCGCGACCACGGGGATGCGTCCCAGCACTGTCATGGTCATAAGCAGCAGGAAGGCGACGACCAGCGGCGTCACAGGATCGACGATCAGCGTCAACACCAGCATGACGAGTCCCACGAAGACCAGCTTGGTGAGCGGGTTCAGCCGGTGCAGGAAGGAATCGCCTTCGATATAGAGGAAGAGCTTCATCGCGCCACCGCCAGCGGGGTCGGCGCCAGGGCGGCGGCCAGCATATCGATAGTGAAAGGCAAGAATGCGCCCTCAGCAGGCGGCGCCGAACCGCCTTTCTTATCGAATAGCAGCCGGCTCAGCTCCAGCATCGGCGGCGGCTCCAGGTGCGCGCGTGCCACCAGCACTGCGTCGGCGAAGAGTTCCGCCGGCGACCCGGTAAACGCCACCCTACCTTCCACCAGCACAATGACGGTCCGCGCGTGCTCAGCGACCAGCCGCATGTCGTGCGTGATCATGACGATGGTCTTCCCCTCGCGATGCAGCCTCTCGCAGATCGATAGGAGCATCCCGGCGTTCCGGCGATCCTGCCCCACGGTCGGTTCATCGAGCACCAGGACCTCCTGGCCGAGAATCAACATGGTCGCCACGCTGAGGCGCCGCTTTTCCCCCTGGCTGAGGCGAAACGGGTTGGCGCGTGCGAGCTGCCCGAGGCCGAAGCCGGTGAGCATCTCCTCGACGCGACCACGCACCCCGGCTTCCGGCAGGTCACGCAGGCGCAGGCCGAAAGCGAGCTCGTCGAAGACCGAGGTCGTGACAAACTGGTGCTCTGGATTCTGGAAGACATAACCGACGAGGGTCGCGATGGCGACCTGCCGCAGCGCACGTAGGTCACGTTCCCCCAGGAACACCGTGCCGGGCGGTGGCTGTAGGATGCCGGCGATGTGTTGGGCGAGCGTCGACTTGCCGGCGCCATTCGGGCCGACAACGGCGACGAAGTCGCCCGCCGTGATATCCAGGCGAATGTCGTGGAGCACCGCCGGGCCGGCCTGGTAACGGTACGATAGCCCCCGCACGCTGATCGCCTGTTCCCGGCGGACTCGGGGCTCTGCCGATGCCGGCAAGCGCACTCGGTTGGCGAAAGGAAGGCCGCCCGCCGCCAGCGGAGCTAGACTTGCTGCCGCCTCGGCAATAGTCAGGGGGTAGGGCTCAACGGCCACACCACGCTGCTGCAGACTCCCGGCAAGTTCGCTGACCTGCGGAATCCAGATGCCGAACTGATCGAGGACGGCAGCCTGGTCGCGCAGCAGCCGGCGCGGCTCACCGTCGGCCAGGAGGACGCCATCGGGGCCAAGGAGCAAGACGCGATCAATCAGGCCCATCAGGTGGTCGAGGCGATGCTCGATCAGAATCACCGTGTGCTCGCCGCCCGCTTTCAGCCCCTGGATCATCGCCACGACGTTCTGGGCACTCCAGGGATCGAGGTGCGACGTCGGCTCATCGAAGACCAGCACTTGCGGCTGCATTGCCAGCACGCAGGCCAGCGCCAGCCGCTGCTTGTTGCCGCCGGACAGCGTGTCGATCCGCGTCGTCAGCGGACAGTCCAGCCCTGCCAGCCACAAGGCGGCGCTGATCCGCCCAGCCATCTCAGCGCGCGGCAGGCGCAGATTTTCCAGGCCGAAGGCGACCTCGTCGTCCACACGCAGCATGCAGAACTGCGTGTCAGGGTCCTGGAACAGCATGCCGACGTCGCGCGTGGTCATGGCGAGGGGGCAGTCGCGCGTGTCGCGTCCGGCGACCCGCACGTGGCCGCTCAACTCTCCCTCAATCACGTGCGGGATCAGCCCATTCAGGCAAAGGGCCAGCGTGCTCTTGCCGCAACCGCTCGGACCGAGCACGAGCACCGTCTCACCCGGGGCGATCGCAAACGTCACGTCGCGCAGGCAGGGTCGTTTGCGCCCAGCATAGCGAAAGGTCAAGTCCTCGGCGGCGATGGCCGTGGTCATAGCGCTGCTCGCCTACTCGTGCTATATCTCTTGCTGGCGGTTCTGGGCGATGGCGAAGCCGTCGAGCACCCCGGTCGGCACGAGGGCATCACCGACGCCTTTGCCGAGCAGACCGGCCAGGATCGCGCCACTGAGCGTCCGCAGGACAAAATAGGCGATGACGACGGGCAGGCTGAGCTTGTAATAGCCCTGCGTCCAGAGGGGCTGCGTCACAAAAAAGAAGGCGGCCCCGAAGGCCCCGGCGGCAGCCATCACTCTGGCATCAAAGCGGCGGTAGCCGGTGGCCAGGAAGACCGCCTCGCTGCCGAGCCCTTCCAACAGACCGGACAGGATGACGGTGGCGCCCCAGGGGTTGAACGAGCTCTCCACGAGCGCAGCCACCAACTCGCCAAACAGCGCGGAGCCTGGTTTGCGAACGATATAGGGGGCCAGCAGGCCCCCGATGAGCCAGAAGCCGGCGAGCGCGTTGCCGACGAAGTTGCCACCAAAAGCCTGAGCGACGGACCAGAACCAGTCGAAGGCGATGAACGCAATGCCACTGGCCACGGCGAGCGCCGCGGTAACCACGATGTCGCGGGTGGACCAACTCCGGGACGTGACAGTTGCCCTCTGCATTTTGCGATGCCCCTTCACTTTCCCGAGCGGTTCAGGAACAGGGAGGGACACGCCGGCGGTGGCAGACCGCCAGGCGGCTGCCATCGCCGGTAGCCCACAACGCCCGGCACGACAACAGCGTGCTGGGGGCATTGCTGTCCGCATTCCCTACGCTCGTTCTGACGAGATCAGGTTCCAGGGGTTGGTGGTCTTGATACCGCCTCTCAGCTACTCGCTCCCCCTGCGGAACACATTCTTCGATTGTAGAGAGCAGTCTAAGACGCGGCGGAGCAGAACGCAAATGGGGTGACGGCCAGCAGAGCAGGGCCGCGACCATCGCAATGCTCGCTTGCTGTGCATTACCATGCATCGCACTCGCGCTTTCCATCCCGCAACTAAGTGCGCCACAAGTTTTCGCGCCGGTCGGTTGCTGCCCAGTGGAGCGATTCACTGCGATACAGTGCATGCGGCCGATCCCCCTGAGGGAGGCAAGCAGGCACTGCGAAACTCTGTGGCGCACTT
>DHIZ01000040.1:5884-10313 GCA_002404055.1 Chloroflexi bacterium UBA4733 | reverse complement strand
CGTCAGGGGGAAACCTGGCGAGCGGTGCGAGCCGGAAGGGGTTCCCCCGCTCCCGACGCCGCCCATCTGCTGAGCGAGTATCCTCACCAAAGGGTATACCCCCCATCAATGACCAGAACAGCGCCGGTCATGAAGCTCGAGGCGTCGGAGGCGAGGTAGACGAGCGTCGGTCCGAGCTCGTCGGGGAGCGCGTAGCGGACCATGGGGGCGTCTTCGATCCAGTGGCGGCGAAATTCCGGCCGGTCCACCGGCGCCATTGCCGTTTTGACGTAGCCGGGCGCCATGGCGTTGACGCGGACGTTGAACGGCGCCCACTCGGCGGCTAACGATTTGGTCAGTTGATGCACCGCCGCCTTGGAGGCGTTGTAGGCTGGTTGCATCTGGGGTCGGTTCACGATCAGGCCGGAAATGGAACCGATGTTGACGATCACGCCCCGCTGCCGCTCCACCATCTGGCGTCCCACCGTCTGGGCGCAGTACCACAGCCCGTTGACATTCACATTGAAGACCTCCAGCCACTCGGCCTGTGGAACGTCCAGGGCAGGGTGGTGATAACAGAGGCCGGCGTTGTTCACCAGCACGTCGATCGGGCCCAGGCGCTCCGTCACTTCCGTCACCATGCGTTCCACCTGGTCGGGTTGGGTGACATCCACGGCGACGACGGCAACCGTTCCCCCGGTGCGCTGGAGTTCGTGCGCCACCGCCTCGCTGCGTTCCCGCGTGCGCGCGGCGATCGCCACGTGGGCGCCAGCTTCGACGAGGGCTTTGGCAAACGCCTCACCGAGTCCCATATTGCCACCGGTGACGACGGCGACCTTGCCATCCAACCGGAAGGCGTCCAAAACGGTCATCTCATCCTCCTCCGCGGTGCGCCGCGCTCTCCTGAATCTGGCGCAGCATGTCCTGGCCGATGGCTTCAGCGCGCGTCCGCCAGGCGGGCTCGTATCGCTCGCAGGTGGCTGCCAGGGTTTTGGCAACCAGGTAGTTGCGGTACCACTTGTGATCGGCCGGCACCACGTACCAGGGCGCCGCCGCGGTGCTGCAGCGCTGCAGGGCCTCCTCGTAGGCATTGATATAGGCATCCCAGGCGCGGCGCTCGACCCAGTCGGTGGGTGAGAGCTTCCAGGCTTTGTCCTTGTCGGCCTGGCGCTCCTGGAGCCGCTGGCGCTGCTCGCCTTTGCTGACGTGCAGGAAGAACTTCACGATGATCGTGCCGTTGGCGGCAAGGAGCGACTCGAAGGCGTTGATCTGCTCGTAGCAGGGCCTCCAGACCGCCTCGGGGACCAACTCGTGGACACGGGCGACGAGCACATCCTCGTAGTGCGAGCGGTTGAAGATCGTGATCATGCCGCGCGCCGGTGTGACCTGATGGACGCGCCAGAGGAAATCGTGGGCCAGTTCGTCGGGCGTGGGCTGCTTGAAGCTCTCCACCCGGCAGCCCTGCGGACTGACCGAGGCCATGACGTGCCGAACCGTGCCATCTTTGCCTGCAGTGTCCAGGCCCTGCAACACGACCAGCACGGCGTTGACTTTGGCGGCGTAGAGGACTTCCTGTAAGGCATCCAGGCGCTGGCCCAATGCAGCAAACTCAGCCTCGGCCTGCTGACGATTCACGCCCCCTGTATCGCTCGGGTCGATGGCAGTCAGATCCAGCGGCGCACCGGGCGGCACGGCGAAGGCGACGGGCCCTTGTGCATGCGGCATCGATTCTCCCCTTTTCAGCGAAGAGCATAGCACTCCCGACGGGCGAGCTTCGATGGTACGATGGCGCTTCAATCAACCACGGGGGCCAGTACAATCACGGAAAAGGAGATGCCGATGCGCGCTGTCCAGTTCTTTGGTAATCGTGAGGCCGTCGTGATCGACGTCCCGACTCCGTCGCCGGGGCCGGGCGAGGTGCTGATCCAACTGCGGGCCGCCGCCGTCTGCGGCAGCGACCTGCATCGCTACCGCCATCCGCCGTCCGACCCGCCCAACACGTTCATCCCCGGCCACGAGCCGGTGGGTGAGGTGCGGGCTATCGGGGCGGGGGTGACGGGTGTCACGCCTGGCGACCGCGTCGTCGTCTACCACCGCCGCGGCTGCGGCCGTTGCGCCTACTGCGTCAGCGGCGACGTGATGCTCTGCCCGAATGGGCAGCGTGCCCATGGCTTCGCCTGTGACGGCTCAGACGCCGACTACATGCTGACCGACGCGCGCTGCCTCCTGCCCTTGCCGGAGCGCTTCTCCGATCAAGAAGGGGTAGTACTGGCCTGCAACGCCGGCACCGCCTATGCGCCACTGCGCCGGCTGGATGTAAGCGGGCGCGACACGCTCGCCGTGTCCGGCCTCGGCCCCGTTGGCCTCTGCGCGGTCATGTTTGGACGCGCCATGGGCGCACGGGTGGTCGGGGTTGATCCGTCTCCCGGCAGGCGCGCGCTGGCCGAACAACTCGGCGCGGTGGCGACGCTGGACCCGCTGGCCGGCCCGCTCGGCGCTGCGATGCGCCAGGTCGCGCCGCGCGGCGCAGATGCGCTGGTCGAGACGTCGGGAAATCCAACCGCTCACGCCGCCATCGTCGACCTGTTGGGCATCGGCGGGCGGGCGGCCATCGTCGGGATGGGCGCCGACCGTGCCGGCCTCAACGCCTGCGACCTGATCTGGAAGCAGATCAGCCTGATTGGTTCCAATCTCTTCCCCTATGCGCAATGGGATGAACTGCTGACTTTCGTGACAGAACGAGCGGTGCCATTGAAAGAGGTCATCGGGGAAGTGCTGCCTCTCGAAGCCGCCTCGCGCGCCTTCACGCTGGCCGACACCGCGGCTGCCGGCAAGGTCGTCTTCCGCTGGTGATGAAGAGCCACCCGTCACTCGTGGCGGAGCGCCTCGATCGGATCGAGCAGGGAGGCGCGGCGGGCGGGGTAGAAGCCGAAGAAGACGCCGATCAGGGCGGCGAAGCCGAAGGCCAGGCCCACCGAGGCGGGAGCGATTACCGTCGGCCAACCGGCGAAGTGGCCCACAACGAGGGTGCTGCCGAAGCCGCACAGGATGCCCAGCAGGCCGCCCACCAGCGAGAGCGTCACCGCCTCCACTAGGAACTGCAGCAGCACGTCGCGCGCCCTGGCCCCGATGGCGATGCGGATGCCGATCTCGCGGGTGCGTTCCGTGACGCTGACTAACATGATGTTCATGATGCCGATGCCGCCCACCAGCAACGACACCCCCGCCACCGCCGTCAAGAGCACCGTCAGCGTCTGCGCCGACTGCTCCTGGGTGGTGATGAACTGCTGGGCGTTGCGGATCTGAAAGTCGCTCGCCTTGGTCACGCCCAGGTTGTGCGTCTGGCGCAGCACGGCAGTGGCGTCGGCAAGCACGCCGTTGATGTTAGCGGTTTGATCCACCTGGATCTGGATCTGGTTCACGGTCGTCCCGCCGAAGAGCCGCCGTTGCGCCGCGCTGAAGGGGATGAGGATGATGTCATCCTGGTTCTGGAAGCCGTTGCTGCCTTTGACGGCCAGCACCCCCACCACCTGGAAGTCCACATTGCGCAGGCGAATTGTCTGCCCGATGGGGTTGCCGCCGTTGGGGAAGAGGTTGTCGGCCACCGTCTGCCCGATCACGGCAACGGGATTGCCGGCTGTTTCGTCCGCTTGCGTGAAGAAGGCGCCGGTGGCCACCGGATAATTGCCGATCGTCTGGTAGGCCGGGAAAACGCCCTGGGCTCGCGTGTTCCAGTTCAGCCCGCCCGCTGCGACCTGCACTTGACCGTTGATCACCGGGGAGATGGCGGCGACGTGCGCCACCCCCTGCAGCGCCGTGACATCCGCCGTCGTGAGGGTTGGCCGGCCACCCTGGCCGGTGTTCACGCCGCCGACGTTGGCGCTGCCCGGCTGGACGGTGAGCATGTTGGTGCCCAGGCGGGAGAGTTGGGCCGCCACCTGGGCCGATGCGCCCTGCCCGATGGCGATGACGACGATGACGGCGCCTACGCCGATGATGATGCCCAGCATCGTCAGGAGGGCCCGCAGCTTGTTGCCGGCCAGCGCCTCCAGGGCTGAGAGCACGCTCTGGCCGATGGTCGATAGCGGCGAGGAACGACCCGGCGCGGCGAGCGGCGGCAAGGGCCGCTGCGGCGACGTGACCGGCGGCGTGCCGACGTCCGGTACTGGCGGGGATGGCAGCAGGATGCTCATGCGACTTCCTCTTCTCCGATCAACGGTAGGGTCGGCAACACGTCGCGGGCTTGCCGCGCTGCCGGCAGGGCGAGGTCGCGCACCACCAGGCCGTCGCGGAAAATGACGTTGCGCGAGCAGTAGGCGGCGATATCCGGTTCGTGCGTCACCAGCACGATGGTGATGCCGGCGGCGTTGAGGTCCTGCAGGATCGCCATCACCTCCACGCTGGTGCGGCTGTCCAGGTTGCCGGTGGGCTCGTCGGCCAGGATCAGCGC
>DHIZ01000040.1:0-5739 GCA_002404055.1 Chloroflexi bacterium UBA4733 | reverse complement strand
GGGTCGTTGACCAGGCTGCGGGCGATGGCCACCCGCTGTTGCTGACCGCCGGAGAGTTCGCTGGGGGTGTGACCCGCCCGGTTGGCGAGGTCCACCAGTTCCAGGGCATGCATGCCGCGCTGGCGGCGTTCGGCTGCGGGGATGCCGGCGTAGAGCATGGGCAGCATCACGTTGCCCAGGGCTGACTGGCGAGGCAGCAGGTTGAAGCCCTGGAAGATGAAGCCGATCTTGCGGTTGCGGATGGCGGCCAGTTGGTCGCGGGCGAGGTCGCTCACGGCGACGCCATCCAGGTGGTACTGACCGCTGGTAGGGCGGTCCAGGCAGCCGACCAGGTTCATGAAGGTGGACTTGCCGGAGCCGGAGGGACCCATCACCGCCACGAACTCGCCCGGCTGTACGGTGAGGTCCACCCCGCGCAAGGCACGTACGACGTTCGTACCCATATGATAGGTCTTGGTCAGCCCGGCCACTTCGATGATCGGTGGGCGAGCGCCGACCGGCCCGCTGCCGGGAAGCATCCCAGCAGCGGCCCCCTGTTCGTTGCGGTGCAGGCGGAGTTCTTCCGGCTGCACCGTCCCATTCGTGTGCATGTGCATCATCATCAGCCGCCAAAGCCTCGCCCACCGAGGGGGCCGCCGCCACCGGGGCCACCGCCGCCGGGGCCGCCCGGCGCGCCGGTCGCGCTGGAGCGCGTGGTCCCGCTACCCGTGCCGATGACGACCTTGTCACCCGGCGTGAGGCCGGCGACCACCTGGACGTTCTGGCCATCATTCAGACCGATCTCGATGGCTTTGCTGACGAGCTTGCCGTTCTGCAAGGTCAGAACGGTCGCCGGCGTAGCGGCGGGCTGCGTACCGGCCGCCCCCGCCTGGCCACTCGTCCCCCTGCCGGCCGGCGCACCGGCTGGCCGCGCCGCCTGGCCCTGTGTGCCGTTACCGCTGCCGGAGCCGCCGCTGCGCTGCCCGTTCGCCTGGCCGCGCGCGGCGCTGGTCGCCGTGCCGGTCGTGGCGGCCGTCGTCTGCGGGGTGCTTGCCGCCTGGCTGCGGGCAAAGCTGATGGCGGCGCTGGGTGCCGTCAGCACGTTGCTGGCGCCGGCCGTGATGATCTTGGCGCTGGCCGTCATACCGGGCAACAGCTTGATGGTGGTCGGGTCGATCTCGCTGGTGACGTTGTAGTTGACGATGTTGTTCGTCGTCGTACCGAGCGGCTGGATCACCGTCACTTTGCCGGTGAAGTTCTGACCGGGGAAGGCATCGACGGTGAACTGGACCGGATCGTTCAGGGCGATCTTGGCCATGTCGGCCTCGTTGACCTGGGCCACTACCTGCAAAGCGCTGAGGTTCGTGAGCAGGATGAAGCCGCTGCCGGTGCTGCCGCTGCTGTTGGCCGTACCGGTGGTGGTGCTGCTGGAGGTACCACCCGCGGTGTACTGGCCGACGCTGCCGCTGATCTGAGCGACCGTGGCGGCGATCGGTGCGGTGAGGGTGGTCGCCGCCAGGTTGGACTGCGCCTGCTGGACGCTGACCTGGGCGTTCTGCACCGATGCCTGCGCCGAAGCGAGGTCGGCCGCGGTGGTCGGAGCCGTGGTGACGGCCAGGTTCGCTTGTGCGCTCTTGACTGCTTGCGTGTCGTTGTCAACGGTGACCTGTGCCTGCTGCAAGGCCTGTGCTGCCGAGCCGGTGGCCGTGTCCAGCCCCGCCTGGGCCGTCTTGACCCCATCAGCCGCTGTGGTACTGGCTTGTTGGGCACTCTGCAGTTGGGCCTGGTTCTTCGCCGTATCTGACGCCAGCGCGGTCTGCTGCGTCTTCAGGCCCCCCGCCGCCTGGTCGATGCTGGCCTGGGCGGAGACGACGTTGCCCTGGAACTTGGCGGTGTCGTTGTTCAGCGCCGATTGCGCGGTCTTCAGGGCGTTGGTCGCCTGCGTCACGGCTTGCTGGGCGGAGAGGCTGGATGCCTGCTGCTTGACCTTGTCCGAGTTGGCGGCGTCCTGCGCCGTCTTGACGGCGGCCCGGGCCTGGGAGAGCGTCTGCTGCGCCTGGGCCTGGCTCTGGGCAATCTGGGCGTTGACGCTGTCGAGCGCCGTCAACTGGCTGTTGAGTGAGGCGTTGGCGGTGTTACAGCCCGTCTGGGAGTTATTGTGATTGTCCAGGTTGCAGGCGGCGTCGCGCTGCAGTTGCGCCGTGTAAAGGGCGTTCTTGGCCTGGGCCACTTGCTGCTGCTGCACCGGCGTGCCGGTCGCCGCCACCGTCTGGGCGTTTTGCAGGCTCTGCTGGGCGTTGGCCAGCGTGGTGCTATCCGTCTGCAGCGCGACGGTAATCTGCTGCTGCACCGAGGCCAGCATCTGCTGGGCGTTGGTGACGGACTGCTGGGCGTTCTGCACTGCCAGCTGGTCGGACTGGGTGGAAGCGGCGATCTGGGCCTGCACCACGTTGTAGTTCTTCTGGGCGTTGGTCAGCGTCAGTTGGGCATTTTGCAGCGCTACCTGATCGGACGCCGTGGCCTTGCTCACTTCATTCTGGGCGGTACCGGCGTTGGCCTGCGCATCCGCCACTGCTTGCTGGGCGTTGGCCAGGCTGACCTGGCTCTGCTGCAGGCTCTTGGCGTTCTGCGAGGCGACCAGGGTCACGTTCTTTTGGGCGTTGACAAGGTTTGCCTGGGCGCTATCGACTGCCTGCTGCGCCACTGCTACGGTCTGGCTCGTGGGCCCTGCCTGGAGTTTCGCCAGGGCGGCCTGCTGCTGGGCGAGTTGACTCTTCGCTTGATCCAGCGTGTTCTGGAGATCGGTCGGGTCCTGCCTGGCGAGTACCTGCCCCACCTGCACGGCCTGGCCCGGCTGTACGAGAATCTGCGTCACTTTGCCGGTCTGTTTAAAGGAGAGCGGCATCGAGGTCGTCACGCTGATCGGCCCGGTGGCCGCGACGCCGAGTTGGACGTTGCCGGTGGCGACCGATGCCGTCTGGTAGGTCGGCGCTGCCGTCGTCTGCGCCGAGCGCCGGTAGTAGAGGAAGCCGCCACCCACCACCAGCAGGGTGATGACGGCGAGCGACAGCACCCGCCAGGGCACGGCCAGTCCTCCCCGCGGCGCTACCTGTTGTCCGAGCATGTCGAAACCTCACTTCCTTCTTGGCATCTGCCTCGCCACGCCGCTCGTGGCCAGGTGCGCGTTGCCATTCCGCCGCCACTTCAGGCGTCTGTAAGCACCATAGGAGGAGCGGTTAAGAAATCGGGGGGCGGTTTATGAGAAACGATGAGAGTCGGGGTTGGGTGATCAGCGACTCCGGTCACGGTCTCATCCTCGGCATGCTGCATCAGGTATCCTGCCTTCATCCTTTGACAGCGAGCGTGATCGCGCCGATGTAGCCCTTGCCGCTCGGGGTCAGTTTGAGCAACGATTGCGCTCCGCCATTCGCGTAGACGCTGTCTGTGGCGTTGGTGGTATCCGGCTTATGGTCTGGAGCGTCGCGGCGCTGGCCTTGTCGGTCGGCTGGTTGCCGCGCAGGAACGTCTCTTTGTTCGTCGGCGTCACGTGACCGCCACCGCCGCCGGGGCCGCCCGGGCCACCGAGGGGCGGCGTACCAGCGCCCGGGGGTGGGCCACCAGGACCGCCCGGCGAGGGAGTCCCTGTACCACCCGGCGGGCCTCACGGGCCTCCCGGCCCGGCCTGAGCGCTGTAGCTGGAATAGCCGCCCAGCGCATCGCAGTGTCATATATCCACTGTCGCGTTGGTTAGCGGTTGGCACGAGGTAGCCTGCTGGACGGTGAACTGCAACTGCAGCGGCAAACCGACCTTGCTTGCGCCGCAGGTGGCGAGCGAGGCTGCCGTGGGCACGTCCGTCACGCTCCTCACCCGACGCGTCACGATGGCGACGGAACAGCCTTCGGCGGCGCCGACCGTGAACAGCGTGCCAGCCGGTATCCCGGTGCTGGTCGCAGACTATGTATAGTGTGTACTGTTCATCGAATTTCGCGACCGCCGGTTGTCTACATTTACGTCTCAAGCATGTTCCGACCGGCGGTGGCGAGTACCGAGACCTGATCCCAAAGGCGAGGCGACGCGAAGACGCCAGGAAGGTATGGAAATGCCCGCTGTCACGCCGACGTTAGACAAGAGGGCGATTACAGCCCTACAGGGCGCCTACGCCCGCTTGCCCTGTACCGATCAGGCGCGCGCCGCTTTCAGTTTCGGCTGGGCGTTGGAAGAGTTGGTCATCCGTTACCGCTTTCCCGCTGCCAGCGCCGCGGCGTCGCCTGGCCTTGATCCTGTCTTCCCGCCCGACCTAACCCATACGCGCAGTCCAGAGGCACAACTGCAAAACATCCGGCGTCGGCTCTTCACCCTTGCACCCAAGGTTTTAGCCGGCGCGGCCGCTAGCGCCGACGCCCTGCAAGCAACCACTCCGCCCCTGCCCGACGAAATCGCCCAGCAGATCACCACGCTTGCCGCAGCGTTCCGCGCTAATCCTACCCGGCAGCCAGACTGCACATCACTCGACGCGCTGGTCGCCCAATGGGATGCTGCCATTGTTGACGCAATCATCGACCTCGATCCAGCGATCTTGACGGCCTACGAGGTAGGTAAAGCGCTGAACCTGACCTATTGCCGCCTGTGGCTGGCAACTGCCCAGAGCAAAGCCGCTAGCGACCCCAGCGTTCTCCTGGCTGCCTGGCAGCAGTGGTTCGGTACGGAGCGCCTGACGAAGATCAACCAGCACCTTTTGACACTGGATGGCGTTTTTGATTCACGCTCGGTTGTCATCGTAGCGAAGAGCCTCGGTTACTGGTCAGGAGCGGTAGCGCAGCCCGACGCCATCCTCTCCGCCCCGCCGGGTGGGGCTGCCGCAGGCGTCCCAGCGGCGCGGCTGGGGGCGCTCCTAGCCGCCCTGGATGAACAGCGCACCTATTGGTACGACATCCTGACCGAACGCCGAAGTCTGGAAAGTTTCCCTGTCGCCGCGATCATCGCCTCCACAACCATGGATCTCGGTCTGAGTTGGAGTGCTGGGGCACGCCGGCTAGCCCCGGTCATCGCTGGAGTCGCCGTCACGATCACGGTCGTTGGTCTCATCATCGGCATCCTCACCGTCTTTGTCGCGCACTCCACGGACAACAATGCCGCCGCCACCGGCTTAACCGGTCTCGGCGCGCTCATCAGCGGCGCAATAAGCGTGGCGATTGCGCGCGGGACAGTACTGTTCACTGCTGGCGCTCACGCCATCACCCAGATCCAGGGGCGCCTGACCGACCTGGAGTCGGAGGCGAATGGCACAGCTGCGGTCGGCGCCTCCGCATCCGGTACCGGCAGCCCCATCTCTTGGACGGCGATCTCTCAGGAAACCCTCGCCAACGTCGTTGCTCAGATACAGCTTGAGGAATTTGCACTGGCGGTCAGTGAGCCGCTGGTGACGTTTGTGCTCGGTGCAAGCAGCACCATAACGGTCGCGGAAGATCCGTGGCGCCGACTGAAACGGTTCCTTCAACTCATCGGCGCCACCGGCAACCTCGGTCGCCTGAACGGCGCCCTGCGGCGCCTGTACAACGCACCTGGGACGCTGTAAGCTGGGAATTTCGGCCTCACTGGCTCCTCACATAGGAGCGATGGGCAGGGGTGGCCGGCCCCATTGCCGACCGGCTCGCCGGTCTTGCGTGACAAGAGACGAAACCAGCATGGCGAAGCACATTCCGACACGATGGCCGACCGTTGACACCGACTGCTCTGTCCTTATACTGGTAGGCGTTGAT
>DHIZ01000293.1:77418-79868 GCA_002404055.1 Chloroflexi bacterium UBA4733 | reverse complement strand
ATCCTCGTCCATCCCCGAACCCTACCGCTACCTTGCCCATTTGTCAAAGTTATTTCGTGACGGGTCCTAAGCAAGGATACCACCGACGCTACAACTGGTCGGTCTGAGGCAAAGCCTCGTCAGTGCTTATAGGTGCGGCACGCCTGCTGCGCACTGATCTGGACTACCCGACACGCGCAGTGAAGGTGACATCGGCCTTGTGACCAGCCAAGTCCACGAAATTTCGGCGTCAGTTCCTTCGACCAGTCTCCCTTGCGCGTCTGCAGCCGATATTAGCTACCCAGCTGCAAGTGCCGGGTTCGGTGGCAGCAGCACCAGGACAAGGCAATCAAGCAACGCACAGACCCTACGTGGCCTACTTCCGCCGCGCACGCGACGGCCGCGGTCTCCCGCGAGTACGATATTGGCGCGAGCGCAGGGTACGCGCTCGATGGCGGTAGCTGGCCGCCCACACGACCAGGGCGATCAGGAAGATCACCGAAAAGCCGAGCGTTCCCACGGTTACCGTCCTCTCGGCTGCTTCTGAGCGCTGATTCTACTGGGCCTGTCGCACTGGAGCAACCGGCCGGGTGGAGTGTTGCCCGCAATTACGGTCCGGTATCCCCACCGACGAGGCGCGAGTACATCGTCACGTCCTTGGTCGTGATCAGGGAAAAGCTGTTGTCCAGGAACAACGTGTAGGGGCCGGCGTCGGGCAAGGTCAGGTCAAAGGCGTAGCGGTTGGCGACGCGGGACTGTTTGATGAGGTAGCCGCCGCTGGGCGCTCGTAGTCGAAAGCCAATGTCGTTGTTGGCCCCCAGGATGAGGACGTAGCCCGTGAAGCGCCCCGGCGGATGCTGGATGGTGTACGTGATGGAATCGTCCACACCGGGTGGTACCTGGAACTGCTCAGTACGGTAGGGAACCGGCGTCGCTGTGGGTCTGGGCGTGGCTGTGGGCGGCGGTGGTGCAGTCGCCGTCGGCACAGGAGTCCACGTCGCCGTGGGGTTCAGGGTTGCCGTCTCCGTCGGAGCGGGCGTCGCTGTGGAGAACGGCGTCGCCGTCGCGGTCGGAACGAGCGTCGCCGTCGCGGTCGCCAACCTGGTAGATGTAGCTGTGGGCAACGGGACGGCCGCCGCCGGCGACGGGTGGGTCTCGGCGAATACCGCGCCACCCAGCACCAGGACCGCTAACGCCAGTACCAGCAGAAAAGGCAACCCGAGGGCACGGCTGACGCTGCGTTCCGGTTCCGGGGGAGAGTTGCCAGCCACATCCGTAGCGTCGAGCACCCCCTGACGGGGCGGCAGTACACCCGGCGCCGTCAGGGACGCACCGCAGTAAGGGCAGAACAGATGCTCGTCAGCTTGTTCACGTGTACACGTCGGACAGCGGGTCATCGTGCTCTCTCCCTCCACGTCATTGGCACGCCACCGTGAATAGTACCGGTAAATGGCGCTGCATCGAACAAGCAAGGCAGCCAGCCCCGCTGGATAGTATAGTTTGGGCGCCGGACTAACTCTGTTGCCGTACCCCACCAGAACAGTGACAGCACAGCACAGTAATGGTCAGGGTCGAGAGCAACCAACCGTACTACCGCAACAGGTTGACTGGTATCGTTATCCAGGGGGAGTGGTACCGAAGCAAGGGACGGATTGAAGGAATGAGTCAACGCGGCTGCGCGAGTTGCCCGTTCCTGGGCATGGCCTTCGATCGGCAGTTGCATGCCTCCTACCCGCACCACCAGCACGTCTGCTGGGCGGTAGCCGAGCCTCGCAGCGTGGGCACGACAGTCAAACGCTGGATCGGCTGGCGACCCTGGCAATCGGGGGAGGCAGCCAAGATCCCGTGGCAGGCGCGCCTTTTCTCCCCCGTCCACTCCAACGATCAGGCGCGCTGTCTGGGGTCGGCCTATGCTGCCTGCCCGCAATTTCCTGCCTCCACCAGCATGCTGCGTCGCATGACGCAGGCGGCGGGAGGCCTCCGGCCGCTAGTGCCGCGCCCTTGCGACCTCCTCAATGAAATGCCGGGCCGCATCGGTGATATTGCCCCAGGCGCCCGTCGCCACCTGCGACGCCTTGACGAGGTTGCTGCCTACCGCAATCGCGACAGCTCCGGCGGCGATGAACTCGCCGGCATTTTCCAGGGAGACGCCGCCGGTGGGGATCAGCTTGATCTGCGGCAACGGACCGGCAATCTCGCGGAGGTAGCGCGGCCCGCCGGCACTGGCGGGAAAGAGCTTCACCCAATCCGCTCCCGCTTCCCAGGCCGTCAGAATCTCCGTCGGGCTGAAGGCGCCGCAGAGGATGGGCGTACTGTAGCGTCGGCATAGCTCGATAGTGCTGACGCGCAAGGTCGGCGTCACCACGAACTGCGCGCCGGCCGTGATTGCCTCCCGCGCACTCTCCGGGTCCAGCACGGTCCCGGCCCCCACCAGCATGCGGTCGCCATGGCTCTTGCGCACCTGCTCGATC
>DHIZ01000293.1:23534-77202 GCA_002404055.1 Chloroflexi bacterium UBA4733 | reverse complement strand
GCCAGTTGCCCCGCCCGGCTCAGATCGTCCAAACGCACCACAGCGGTGACGCCGGTGGACTCGATCCACGAAGGGGTCGGGAGCTGGGGGCCGGGGGCCGGGGAAGTGACAGCGGTCGAAATTGCCTGGGTACCCATTGTCTACGCCTTTCTGCTCGGCACGAAAGTTACTCCCATAATGCTCGCCATGCACCTCTTTCTTCGCCAGCCCCCGACTCCCGGCCCCTACCTCAACACCTGCCGTGTCCCGTGGGCCAGGAACTCGTCCAGTTCGACACGGTCGATCAGGCAGAACTCGCCAGGGATGGTGTGCTTGAGGGCGGCCATGGCGACGCCCTGGTTGACTGCCTGCTGCAAGTCACCGGCCAGGTAGCCGTCCAGGAAGCCGGCGGCAAAGGCGTCACCGGCGCCGAGGCGATCGATGATCTCGAACTGCACACTCGGGCTCTCCGCCGTCGCCTCGCCGACGGCGAGGGCGCGCATGCTGCCGCGCGTGCCGCCATCCTCCGTGCGGTCGGTCAACACCACCACGTCGCAGCCGAACTCTTGCCGACAAGCGCGCGCTGCCTCCTCCGGTACACCGGTGATCCCAAAGAACGTCGCCAGGGCAGGTGCGCTGGCGAACAGGATCGTGCAGCGCGGCAGGAGACGCCGGTATACCCTGGACGCTGCCTCCTCGCTCCAGAGGCGCGAACGGTAGTTGAGATCGAAGCTGGTGACGATGCCCTGCTTGCGTGCCTGCACCAGCGCGTGCTCGACGGTGGTCAGGCAGGAGGCGGACAGCGCGGCGGTGATACCGGACGTGTGGAAGAGGCGGCAGTTGGCAAACGCGGCGGACCAGTCCACGTCTTTCGCCTGCATTGTGCAGGCGGCGGACCGAGCGCGGTCGTAGATGACCTGCGAGGGACGCGGCGCCAACCCCTGCTCGTAAAAGTAGAGGCCGGCGCGCTCACCGCCCCAGGCGACATAACGCACGTCAACGCCCTGCTCACGGGTGCGGTTGTAGATGAGGTGTCCCAGGGGGTTGTTCGGCAGCTTCGTGACGAAGCTCACGTCACGACCAAGGCGGGCCAGACCTACAGCGACGCTCTGCTCGGAGCCACCGACGACGAGATCGAGGTGAGTGCTTTGTTCCAGACGGGCGTTGCCGGGCGGACTCAGCCGCAGCATCGCCTCGCCCAGGGTGACGATCTCAGGCATCATCCGCCTCGATATGCAGCAGAATTTCTTCGCGCCGGGCCTGGCTGGCGATAGCGCCACGGCCGCGCAACTTGAGGCCGGCAGCCACCACCCCGAGCCGGGCAGCTCGCGCCGGCGTCAGGCCGGCGATCAAGCCGTGCAGGAAAGCGCCGTCGAAGACATCCCCCGCGCCGGAGGTGTCGCGCACCTGCTCCGGCACGTGCGCCGCCACCGCAATGCGGTCACTGCCCTGCGCCACCAGCACGCCGTCAGCGCCACACTTGACGGCCACCAGCGGCACGCCGGCCTCCAGGAAGTAGGCGGCGATGCGCTCGGGGTCGCGTTCGCCTATTAATGCCTCCGCCTCTTCAGGAGCAGACGGCAAGGCAATATCGATATAGGGCAACAGCTCGGCCAGCGCCGCCTGCGCCTCCGCCAGCGACCAGAGGCGCAGGCGCAGGTTCGGGTCGAAGGCCACCCGCACACCGTGGCGCCGCGCCATCTGGGCAGCCGCCAGCACCGTCGCCCGACTGGACGGCGAAATGGCCTGACTGATGCCGCTGACGTGCAACACCCGGGCAGCGGCGATGGCCTGCTCGTCGAGGTCGGTCGGCTGCAGCGTGCTGGCAGCACTGCCCTTGCGGTAGTAGACGAACTCCCGTTCCCCCCCCGTCAACAGCGAGATCAGGTACAGCCCGTTGTAGCCTTCCACCAGGCGCGCCTGGCTGACGTCGATGCCCTCGGCCTGCCAGGACTGCCGCAAGAAGGGTCCGAACGGATCATCACCGACCCGCGTGATGAAGCCGGTAGTGGTTCCGAGGCGAGCCGCTGCCACCAGCACATTACAGGTATCACCGCCAAAGGTCTTGACGAAAACCGGCGCCGCCGCCAGCGGCTCGTCCGAGAAGAGTTCGACCATGCACTCGCCCAGCGCCAGCAGGTCAGGCATGGAGGTGCTTGAAGGCGCGGCGACCAGCATACTCGGCGGCGGAACCCAACTCCTCCTCGATGCGCAACAACTGGTTGTACTTGGCCACCCGTTCGCTGCGCGCCGGCGCGCCGGTCTTGATCTGGCCGGTATTCAAGGCGACGACCAGATCGCTGATGGTGGTGTCTTCCGTTTCGCCGGAGCGATGGGAGACGACGGCGGTCCAGCCGGCTCCCTGTGTCAGCTCAATCGCCTCGATGGTCTCGGTCAGCGTGCCGATCTGGTTCAGCTTGATCAACACAGAGTTGGCGGAGCGCTCAGCCAGGCCGCGGGCGATGCGCTGGGTATTGGTGACGAAGAGGTCGTCGCCGACCAGTTGCAGGCGGTCGCCCAGCGTTTTGCGCAGTTCCGCCCAACCGGCCCAGTCGTCTTCGGCCAGCCCATCCTCCAGGCTGATGATCGGGTAGCGGCTGGACCACTCGGCGTAGAGGCCGATCAACTCGGCAGTAGCGAGCGTGCGTCCTTCCCGGCGTAAGCGGTAGCGACCATCCGCTTCGTACAGTTCCGAGGCGGCGGCATCGATGGCCAGCGCCACATCCTCGCCCGGTGTGTAGCCGGCGGCCTGGATCGCCTCAATGATCATGTCCAGGGCTTCGGCGTTGCTGCTCAGGGCCGGCGCGAAGCCGCCCTCGTCGCCGACGGACGTGGAGAGTTTGCGCCCGACCAGGACGCGCTTCAGGGCGGCGTACACTTCGGCGCTGATGCGCAGCCCTTCGCTGAAGGAGGCGGCTCCCACCGGCATCACCATGAACTCCTGCAGATCGGTCGATTGCCAGTCGGTGTGGCGGCCGCCGTTGAGGATATTGAGCATCGGCACCGGCAAGACGTGCGCATTGCTGCCACCGAGGTAGCGGTAGAGCGGCAGGCCGGCGTAGCCCGCCGCGGCGCGCGCCACCGCCAGTGAGGCGCCCAACATGGCGTTGGCGCCCAACTTCCCCTTGTTCTCCGTGCCNNTCATGGGCGCCGGTCGACGCGCCGGAGGGTACCGCGGCACGGCCCAGCGTGCCGTCCTCCAGCGTGATGTCTACTTCCACCGTCGGGTTACCGCGGGAATCCAGAATTTCGCGCGCCTTGGCGCTGACAATCATGCTCATGCTGCGTTCGTACCCGTCCGTCGTATCCGTCCGCCGGCCCAGCCGGTGTTGCTCCAGTTGCTCCGGCAGTGTACGGTTTGGGGGCAGGCGGCGGCAACATAGGGCAACGCACGCCGGCACGCTCCTTGACTGGGCGCGTGGTATTCGGCTACCAGGGCGGGCGCGGCTACGGGTGACGGTTTGGGTCTTCTACCCGAAGCCCTTCCGCAGCCGCCGCAGTGTTGAGCTCCAGATCTGCGCTCACCAGTATGAGGGGACTGAGGCCGGCAGCGGCGCGCAATCGCTGAACGTGCAACGCCGCCGCCAGTTGCGCACAGTCGTACCCACGCAGACCATGTCGCTCAGCCACGTCAAGAGCCGACTCACAGATCTCGGCGCTCAACTCAAAGACCTGATACGTTGCAGCCAAATGATGCCGCAATGCGGCCAAAGCGCGTATCGCGTCCGGCTCGGCAAGCGACCCAGCCCGAACACGCCGAAAAAGCGCCGCCGTTACCTCGACGGACGTGATACGAACGATGGCCAGATCGGAGCCACTTAACGGATGGAACAGACTGGTGACCCAGGTCGATCCCACCTCAACAACGTACCGCTTGACGGTCGCACTGCTGTCAAGAAAGTACGCCGCCACGTCATCGCCGGTCCGCGATAATCTGCTCAGACAACGGCGGACCTTCCAGTTCCAGCGGAGCGAAGTCGCCCAAAGGGTCCCGTTCGCCTGACGGCCACCTTTTGATCAAGCCGGCCTGCTCCGCCAAACGACGGAAATGCGCCTGGCGCGCGCTATCGTCGTCAGCTTCTACCACTGTCGATGCCTCAATGGTCTCCAGTCGGCGTAGATCGTCGACGCTCACCAGCGCCGCTACCGGCTTGCCGTGGCGTTCCACCAGGATGCGCTCGCCTCGATAGGCAACGCGATTCAAGTACTCGGACAGGTGCGTCTTCGCTTCCTGCGTTCCGACTTGCACGCTCATCATCGCCTCCAGCATATTAGGTCCAATACTATTATACAACCAGTTGACTTGCTTCGAATGACACATCCATTGTGCATCCCCGCGTGCGGTTGTTCTCTCCATGATGAGGACGCAGGACAGAAAGTGAGGAAGACCTACTGGACGGCCAGGGAAATACCCATCACAGAATCAATGGGAATGTCTTGATAGAAATTGGGGCAGCATTGGCACTATACAAGCGTAACGTAGTGCTGCTAGTGCAGCAGGGCCTCCATTTGCCGTCTAATCTTCAGGGCCTGTACCGTTGCGAATACACAGGGAACAAGTTGGATTATGAAGCCACCATGAAGTTACTAAAGACCTTTAGTCAGTTCAAGTGAGTTTTAGCGCCGCGCAGAAAGTCTACGGAAGATCGTTTGGTTATTCAGCGAATCGACAAGGAGCTACAAGTACAGCCGGGACATGGCGAGATAAATCCCCGGTAACTGTTCAAGTAGAGAAGTCAGTCCTCGGCTTTGTCGTCGTCTTCGGCACCAGGAAACCCGTAAGCGTCCCGTGACTCGTCGCTCTCTAGGATATCGGGAAAATCGCCCGGCGGCGCAAGTCCATCTACCATCACCGTCAATTCCTCCAGGGGAGCGCGGCGTACGTCCAACTTGCCGGTGACGACATCAGCAATCAGGCGAGTTCGATACTCCTGAGCAAGACTGATTTCTGACCGGGCGCGTCTAACAGCCAGAGCAAGCGGAGAAAGTGGATCGGTAATCCATTGGCAAATGCGCCGTTGCTCTTCCAGGTCCGGCACCGGGAAGACTGCAGTCTTAATCACGTGCTTCGAAATGCCGTAGCGCGTCACCCCGGTTGCTGCAACGTTAAACTGGCGCGCGAGCGTGGGCGCCTTGAACGCTCTGAACAGGAATTCCCCCATTACCTGCTTCGGGTCGGGCCGGATCAAGGCGAGATGATAGCCACACAGAACGTCGTCAAGATCGTCAACAACTAAAGCCGGGACTGCAATATCATCCCACATCTCCGAGTCCTTGGTAATCAGCACATCTCCTTTCCTTAGGCCCAGCCCGGCAACTTCGGCTCTGGTCGCCGTTCCGAGCATGAAAGCCACATCCTGGGTGATGAAGTCTCGGTTGTAGACATCCGTGTAATTACAAAGCCGAACGGGACATTCACCTTCGGCTGAAACCTTATCCACGCCGCTTAACCGAACAAGGGCAACTTGCTTCAGACTGCGCACGCTCCAATGCTCCGGCACGTCACCCAGCCACTCGACACCAGAGGGAGCCAGCCGCGAGTTGGCGTCAACGCCGCGCGTGACCGCTCGGTCGATGATGGCCTGCTTCTGCTCGGTGAGCAGCGCGATGAGTCGCTGCTTGTTGCGGATGTAGCGGCGGATGGCCCGGTCCATTGCGTCGAGGTACGCCAGTATGGTCCGCTGTTCGTCCATCGGCGGGTAGACCAGTGGGATGTCAAGAAACTGCTCGGGATACAAGCGGAGTCGTGATGGTCGGATTCCGGTAGAGCGGCAGACGTACTCCGACACGTATGCCCGCGTTCGAAGCAGGTAGTCGATATAGTCGGGCAGCAACGCCATGTGATCCGCTGGCCGATAGACATGGTAGGAGGGACTGACCAGCCCGGTCTCTTTCGCGACGCCCAGCGCTCCCATCCAGGCCCACATTGTATTGATCACGAGATCGCCTTGGCGGCAAAGTTTATGGCCGGCGTAGGATTCGGCCATGAACATCGTCACGTTTTTCTGGCGACGTGGCGTCACCCCGGTGATGTGCGAGACCGAAAGCATTTCCTCGGTACCGGTCGCGGAGCGCTCGTCTACTTCCCGGAACAGGTACTTTGTGCGTTGCTCTCCCCAATGCGTCGGAACGCACTCCAGCCAGCGCAGATGCGACTGGCGGTACTCGGGATAAGGACGCAGCGCGACGATCACAAGCCCACCTCGCGCGCCGTCACAATGACGCCATGGCGGATTAGGGGTCGCGCCGGCGTATGCCGGGCACTCGATCAAAGTCACGATCGAACGATACAACCGTGCTGATGTGCGCATGCTGCATATGCGCCACCACCAGGGCGTCTACGAAGTCCAGCGCCGCTGTCGCGGCGTACAGGTCGAGCGCAAACAAGTAGAGGCTTTTGTTCGGGAGCTTCAACCCCTTCAGGCCTATGATCACCCCCAGCTTTTCCGCGATCTCCGCCCGCGGCCGGTTATAAAGAGCCTTCGAGGAAAGCACCTGCACCGCCTCGACGAGCACACCTTCACAGGTCGTCGCAACACCGGTACCGCTCTCCAACTGCTCAAAGAACTGCCCAGCTTGGTGAGACATCGTCAGGTTGTCCTGGGTGATGTACCGAATGATGGGATTGGTGTCGAGAAATTCCATGATCGTGCAGTCAGGCCGCTAATCCAGCCCCTCTCTTGCCACATGCCCGGCGTGCTCCTCAGCGGCAATCTCCGTCATCTCCTGGTCGGTATGCGGCTGAGGCAAGGGCGGAATGGAGCAGGCAATCTGCTTGAGGCGCGAGGGGGCCGGCTTCACCCGGACGCTACCTTGATCGAGATCGAACTCCACGGTGTCCCGCGGCTTCAACCCCAACAGCCGACGATATTCCAACGGGATGGTGACCTGGCCTTTGGGACTCACACTGCCCTGCCGCATGCTGCTTCGGTCCTTGTCTTTGCTGTAAAACTGCCCAGGGGTGAGTGTACCTGCTCCTTCGAGTCGGATCAATACGAAGAGTTGTACCCACCGACTGCGGTACGCAATCCCTGGCTTGCCGGACACGGCGTTCACCGCACGGCCGCCGTTTCGACCAGGATCGTGCCGAGCAGCCCCTCCGCCTCCCGCTCCAGCGCTTCAATGTCCGCGCGGATCGTCTCCAGCGAGCGTTGCGGTTCCGGCTGGTAGAAGTAGCGCGTGAACGAAATCTCGTAGCCAATCTTGGTGCCAGCATCGTCGATCCAGGCGTCCGGGACGTGGGGCAGCACTTCGCGGTGGAAGAAGTCCTCAATGCCGCCCGGCTCCAGCAAAGGCACTTGTTCGCTGTCCCGCAGTTCGGGGTCCGACTCGTACTCTACAACGCGCGGCTGGCCACTCACGGCAACGTCGTAGCGACCATGCAGCGGATCGGCATTGACTTTTCCTGGACGGTGCATGCGTTTGATCACCGGCGCCGCCGTCTCATCGCCGCGGGTCAGTTCGACTCGGAGCAGTTTTTGCCCACGGGCCGTCAGCTTGAGAGCGAACCGCCCGGCCTCCTCCCCGATGCGCTCGAGGAAGGCGTTGAAGTCGACGTGCGGCCCGGGGCCGAGCGTCTCGGTGACGCGGTCAACCAGCGCGGCCAGCGGCTCCTCCCCGACCTCGGCGCACTTCCGACGCAAGCTGGCGCGCGCGGCCTCAGACAGGTCGACTTGCAAGCGCAGCGGGCGTTCCACACTGATCTTCAAGTTGCCGAACGCCGCATTGGGGAAGATCTTGGAGTGTTCGCTCTCCTCGAAGGTCAGGAAGCGCTCGCAGATGGCGCGGATGTCTTCGTCGGCCAGTTCGCAGTTCTTCTTGCCCAGGTTCTTGCGCAGCGGTCGGTACCGGGCGGTGGCGTCGATCAACTGCACCTTGCCCTTGCGCTGCGCATGTTTGCGGTTGGTGAGGACCCAGATGTAGGTGGTTATGCCCGTGTTGTAGAAGAGGTTCAGCGGCAGGGCGATGATCGCTTCCAGCCAGTCCTGCTCGATGATCCAACGGCGGATGTTCGACTCGCCCTGCCCGGCGTCGCCGGTGCCGCAGGCGCCGTCGTACACCAGGTAGGTGCCGGACTCGATCTGGTCGGCAACCGGCAGAAAGATCAGGTTGGCCATGAGTGTCACCACGTCGCGCGGTGTGAAGTGTTCGCCGGCTTCCTCGTTGTTCTCCTCGTTGAAGCGGCGGATCAACTCCTCAAAGATCGTGCCCATAGCGTGGTTGTCGAGGCCGGGCAGGCGCACGGCGCCGTCGTGCTGGTAGGCCGGTTCGGGACTCAAGTTGATCGTCGGATCGAGGAACTTCTCGATAACGTTGCCAAGGACATCGGCGTCGACCAGTGTCGGAACCTGATTACAGAACTTGAACTTGTCGAGAATATCCTGGACGTTGGACGATCCCGGCGGCGTCGAGGCGCGCCTTCATCTGGAGCACCTCCTGCTTGGTCGGCTCCAGCACGGCGTCGAGGCGGCGGATCACCGTCACGTCGCGTCACCGCCTTCGCTCTGGCGTTCCATTTCGAATGCGCGCCTGACCTCCGGCTCTACTTCCGGCAAGTCCGAGTGGACCGTCTTCCAGACGATTTCGCGGTCCACTCGGTCGTATTCGTGGATCACCACGTCCCGGATGCCGGCCATGTTGCGCCAGGGGATCGCCGGATAGCGTGCTCTGATCTCTGCCGGCACTCGCTTCGCCGCCTCGCCCATGATCTCCAGAGCGCGGACGGTTGCGTACACCGTCTTCTCATCTGCGACGAACGCTTCGAACGTCATCCCGTGCGTGAAGCGCATCGCCGCTGCCATGGCGGTGAAGATATCCTCGAGGTAGGCGACGTAGCCCCGTTCTGGCCTCACAGTGCCACGACTTCCGGGAGGACGCGGCGAGCGATGCGGGGCTTGAGCGCGCTGCGCATCACCAGGTCAACCTGGATGCCCAGCAATTCGCTCAGCGTGTCCTGGAGTTCGACGTAGGCAAAGAGCCCTGGCGTCTCCGCAAACTCCACCAGCACATCCAGGTCGCTCTGCGGCTGCTGCTCCCCGCGTACATAGGAACCGAACAGGCTGAGCGTCTCCACGCCGTAGCGTTGCCGCAGGTCAGGCAGGCATTGCCGGAGGAGCACGCGAAACTGCTCAACTTCGGGGCTCACGCCACTAGCCGCTGGTTGCATTCTCACGCCTCCCTTGACCAATCACCGTTACCTGCTACAACCGTACACGACGAACCAGCCAGGCGTCAAGGTGAACCGTCAGGCTGAAACGCCACGGGAGATTTCTCGGACGGCAGATCAAATCCGACTGCATCTGACTACCTTACGCGGTCGGCGCCATGGTTGTTATCAGATGGGTTTTCCGTACCGCCAGGGGTCTTTGCTGCCGTCACGTCGTCCTCCCGAATCGGTGCGGCGACCAGCAGCGCTTCGAGGGCACGGGCATATTTGCGCCTGAGCCGCTCGGCTTCTTCCGGCAGCAGCAGCTCCAGACGGGCTGGATCAAGATTGTCCTCAATGTCAGCCAGCTTGACCTTCAGGGCGTCGGGGTTTGCGCGCACCTGCGCCCAATAGTCCGCGTCGGGCTGGCCCTTCTCGTGGGTGATTGCTCCGATTGCTGCCACGACACGATCGCTGGCCCCTGCTTTCCGAAGATCTTCGGGCTTTAGCGACGTGTCTTCGATGGCGTCGTGAAGGATGGCGATCATCTGCAACACGGGATCGTCAAACGCCGCCATCACCCGCATGGGATGCGTGATGTATGGGAGTTTGCAGCGTCCTTTGTCGCGCTACCCCCGGTGAGCGCTAACTGCCATAGCGATGGCATCGTCAACGGTGAATTTTTCCATAGAACGAGCATACCTCCTACGACGGACTCACCACTTTCGGTCCCGGTACCTGCCCCTTCCGCAGTCGCTTCGCCATCTCCTGCGGCTTCACCCTGGGTGTGGACCGTCACCGCCAGTTGGTGGGCGGACGCTGACGGCCGCGTAGATCTGGCCAAGGAACCGGCTCGGTCGCGTCGCCACCTGCCGGGTATCAACGAAGCCGGCCTGCTTGGCGAGCGCCTGCCACGTCCCGAAACTGAACGGGTAGGGTACCCAGTGGTTGCCGTGATCGGTATTGTACTCCACCAGCACCAGCCGTCCGCCGGGCCGCAGCGCGGCGATGATGGTGCGCAACACCGGAAGCTTGTGACATGGTTCAATGCGACATGACAGTTTGGCCGCCTTCCCCTCTGGTAGAGGGCCGCAAACTGTCATGTCCCACCGAGCGTGGACTGAACCTTGTCTTGTCCCTGGTGAAATGTAAGGCGTTGGCCATCACGATGCCATCAAGAGGCGGCAGGCCCAGGGAGTGGGCAAAATCGGCCTGGCGGTACGTTACCTGGGTGGCGGGAAAGCAGCGGCGCAGCGCCTGCACCTGCCGCTCCAGCGTGTTCCTCTCCCGATCCACCGAGTAGATGCGCCCGGCGGAACCGAGCAGATCGGCCAGGGCCAGGGTGAAGGCGCCATCGCCGGAGCCGAAATCGGCCCAGACCGCACCGCCGCCTTCGACGCCCTCACGCAGGAGTGCCACGTGGTCGCTATGGTCCATCCGTATGCACGTTGCCCATCCCGCCAGCGGCAGCGCCGCCTAGCGCGTACCTTTCGCGAGCAGTTGCCCTCGTGCCACCTCCAGACCGGTCTCGAATCCCGCAGTGGCGAGGTCGATATACGGCAGCGCAAGGTTGGCGCACTCGCGCTCGATGTGCGTCGACCAGACCACAATGCGCTCGACAAGTCGATCTCGCCCCTCGGCGGTAAGGCGCTCGTAGATCCGATGGTTGGTCGCGTGCCCGAAGAGCGCCTCGACCGTCGCCGACGACCGGCCGATGAAGCACGCCTGAACGCCGGCGGGCAGGAACTCTCGAAGGGCGACCACATGCCGAGGCAGGAAGCCGACGCCTTCGATCAGCGCGTCTGGCAACTGCAGGTCGAGCACGAGCGCCGTTTGCCGCAGGTGTGGGAAGAAGATGTCGGCTTCGCGCGCAAAGTCATGGGCATCCATCGCCGCCTTGAGTGCTGGGAGCAACGGCAGCAGTACGCCGCGCAGCAGGTCGGTCGAGACGACCGCCAGCTCGTGCTCGCGGTTAATCTGCTGGGAGAGCAGCGACTTGCCGCAGCGCGGAGCGCCGCCAAGGAGGTAGATCACTGGGCACTCCAATTGACCACTCAACGGCCGCCGACTTCGATCCCCTCGCGCGGTGGCGCGACATGATCGTGATGGTCCATCCACAGTCGCTGCGGGTCAGGCCGAGGGCGACCGCTTGAGTTCGATCACGTAGTTGCGGTGACGCTTTTCTCCGATGTTGGTGAGCCGGTTGTCTACCTTGCCCTCCAGTACTGCCACGAACGTGACCTGGTCATCCTTGAACTGCACATCGTGGTAGTCCGCCGGGTTATCGGGATCGGCGAAGCGGATCAAACCGCCGGACTCCACGATGAAGAAGTAGTCTGTGCGGTGGATATGCTTCGCCAGCGACTCGCCCGGAGCGAGGGCGAGGTCCCAGACGCGCACCCGCTCGTTCTCAAAGAGCACTTTCGTGCCGACCTCCTCGGCTGGCAGTGTTGTCATTCGCTTCTCCCTGACGTCGGTGACGAATGACGATCGTAGCATCCCGCACGGGCCGTATGTAGCGCAGGTACTCACTCTGATTCTATCCGCCGTTCACAGGAGACCGCCCGTCATCCAGCTACCCATTCGACCACCCCAGCAACGCCTTGACCCTGGCAAGATCGAAGCCGCCGGAGCCGCCGATGTGGGCGGCGGTGAGGGCGCCGCAGGCGTTGCCGCGGCGCATGCAGGCCGTCAGGTCGTCTCCCTGTAACCAGCCGGCCAGGAAGCCGGCGTCGAAGGCGTCACCCGCGCCGGTGGTGTCCTGTACGATCACGGGGAAGGCTGGTAGGTTGACGCGTTGCGTGCCATTGACCGCCAACGCGCCGTCGGCGCCGCACTTGATGGCGACCGTCCGTACACGGGCGGCTAGCTGCTCCAGGGCGCCGGCAACGCTGGCGACGCCGGTCAGGGCGAGGGCCTCGACAGCGTTCGGCAGGAAGATGTCGAGCCCTTCCAGCAAGCCCCCGACTTCCCATTGCTCGGCCGGATCGTGGCCGGTATCGGCCGATGTGGTGAGGCCAAGGGCATGGGCACGCGCCAGCAGCTCGGGGACGCGAGGGCGGAGCGCCGCCTGCAAGAAGTAGGATGAGAGGTGCAGGTGGCGGGCACGGGCCACGACATCAAAGCGGATATGCTCCAGCGCTGCCTGGGCCATGCTGCCGGGATAGGTGAGGATGGCCCGGTCCTGCCGCGTCGAGAGGAGCACGCTCGCCCCGGTGTACTGTGCGGGATCAATCAACACGCCGCTGCTATCGATCCCCTGGCGGTCCAAGTGGCTGAGCATGAACTGACCGAAAGGATCATCGCCGACCAGGCCGCAGATTCCCACCCGCAGCCCCAGGGCGGCCAGGCCGGTAGCGGTCAGCACGCCGCTGGAACCCGCCGTCAGCGTGACCTGCTCCACCAGTTGCTCGGCGCCGAAGACGGGCATGCCGGCCAGCCCGCTCACGATGATGTCGACATTGATCTCCGCCACGACGACAACGTCCAGGTCGCGGCCTCCCGTCGTGCCGTTCACGCTTCGGCAGCGGGCATGACAATGGCGCGGCTGAGGTTGCGAGGAGCATCTGGATCGACGCCGTGGGCCACCGCTACACGCACCGCCAGGAGTTGAGCCTCGGCCAGCGCAATCAAGGGATCGTCGGGCGTGCAGCGGACGACGGCGCCGGCCCGCCGCACCTCCGCCAGCACGACGCGGCTCGCCTCCTCCTCCGGCGCGTCGAAGCACCAGACGAGCGTCCGCGCATCGGCGGCGGCGAGCGGCCCGTGCCGGTACTCCAGGGTCTGGTGCGCCTCCGGCACCAGCAGCGCCGTCTCCTGTAGGTGCACCGCCGCCGCCCGCGCCAGACCGTAGCGCCAGTCCCGCCCCAGAAAGACGCGGTGCGCCGCCGCCAGGAGCGGCTGCGGGTCGAAGGCGGCGAGCGCCTCTTCCATGTGTTGTGGGAGGCCGGCGAGGGCCTCGTGCGCCGCCGTGCCGCCAAACAGGAGGCGCAGCGCCAGCAGCGCGGCGCTGACAAAGCGCGTCTGGATGATGCCCTGCTCAGGGGCAAAAGCGAGCGGCAGACACACGTCGGCAGAGGCGGCCGCCGGGGAGTCCGGCTCCCCTTCCAGCAGGATGACGCGCGCTCCCGCCGCCTTCGCCCGGCGCATGGCGCCGACGAGCTCGGTGGTCTGCCCGGTGCGGCTGATGGCCAGGTGCAACCAGTCCGGCCGCGGCACATAGTCCGAGGGGAATACGGCCTGAGCTGGACCGTGACCGTGCGCTTCGTAGAGGTCCGCCCCGGCCAGGGCGACGCAGTGGGAAGAGCCGCAGCCGAGGAGGACCAGCGGACCCGTCAGCATCGGCGCCAACGTTCCCCGGCACTGCTCGACGCGGGCGATCGTCCCGGCCAGGATCTCCGGCGTACTGCGGATGTCCCCTTCCGTCAGCGACACTGCTTGCTCCATCTACCAACCTCTCCTCATACTGGCCCGGCAGAACGCCCTGCTCGTCGCCGCCACGTCGCCCGCTGGACTGGTCCCCATCTTCACGCTTCAGTCTTGCTTCAGGGCATCGCCGTGGGGGTCGGGAAGAGCGCACGGGCGTTACCGCGCAGCAGCGGCTCCACGAGACCGAGCGCGTCACGCTCGGTCAGCCAATCGTCGGCAACCAGCTCGCTCAGCGCCTGGGTCAGCCCCTGTCGGGCGATGGCGGCGTGGCCGACGATGTTCTCCACTGTGGCGTAATCACCGCCGAAGGGGAGCAGCTTGTGACTCGGCGCGGCCATCAGGAACTCTTTGACAAAGCGCACGCCGGTGACCGGCGCGACGATCCAGGCCCAGCTCATCTCCACCACGACGTTGCGGTAGTGCTTGGCCAGAGCGATGAACTCATCCTGATAGGGGTACCCCATGTGCATCAGCACGAACGTCACCGAGGGGAAGTCAGCCAGCAACGGGCAGAGGTCGCCGGCGTGCTGGCGAATCCACTCCAGCGGCATGCGGTCGTTGCCGGCCTGCCCGCCGCAGTGGAACTTGACCGGCAGCCCAGCCTTGCCGGCGTGGTCAAGGCAGCGGCGCATGAGGTGGTCTTGCAGGGCCTTTTTAGCAGCCGCCTCCAGCGTTTCTCCCTGCACAAGCCGCGCGTAGAGCGGCGCAGCCTCCTCCGCCGACACCCGGTCGTAGTTCAAGCGCCGCCCGCCAGCGGCCCAGGACTTCACGGCGACCACGGACCCGCCGTAAGTAGCAAAGGCCCACTCGATCACGGCATGCCAATCGGCGAGCGTCGCGATCGGCAGCCCACTGCGAGCGCCAAAATCACGCATCGTGGCAGGGCTCATGGCTGTCGACAGGCGCATGATGCTCATATCCTGCGGCATGATGTCCGGGTACTGCGTGTTGCAGACCAGATCATCCTCCAGGGAGTTGACCTGGCAGGCTTCCACGCCGGCGTACTCCCGCAGCACCTGGCGGTAGAAGCCCGGCGCGACCTGCCGCTGCATCGCTTCCGTCACTGTGTTGAACGTCATCGCGTTGAGCTCGTCCACCCCGAACAGCCGGCGCACGCTCTCGGCAATGGCGCGTTGGTAGCCCGTGTGGCGGGCGCGACGCCAGGCGGGTTCTACCAAGCGCCACTTGTCGGCCGGATCGACGCTGGCGGAGAAGAACTGGTCCCGCTCCTCGGCGGTCATCCCGGCGCACCAGAGATCGTCCTTGCTGTAGTGTGCGAAGAGCAAAGCGGCATCCATGCAGGGCTGCAACCGGTTCGCTCCCGCCCCCGCCAGCCGTGTCCGTTCCTCGACGAGATGCTCGTGGATGTCGATGAAGGGCGTGGCGGCAATCAGGTCCTGCAGTCCACGATTGACCATTGGCGCTTCCTCCCGACGACTCTTGCCACCCACCCAGAGCCAGGATCGTAGCATCTCCATGCCGACAGCGCCAACAACCGCGCATGATCTGCCAACTTATCTGCTTGATTTCTGTGCTATACTCGCGGATGAGCGAGCGCCTGCTCGCCGACGTGTTGACCCAGCACGAGGAGAGGACGCCGTGACGCAGAATCTGGAACCAGTGATCAGCCGCCGCGCGCTCGTGTTGCTTGCCGGCCGGCTCGCCAGCCTTGGCGCGGTGGGGATGCTGGCCGCCTGCGGCGGCGGGGCGAGCATAGCCGTCGCCACGACGGCAAGCACGGCACCGAAGGCCCCGGCGACCAGTGCCACTGCCACGGCGAGCAGCACGGTGACCGCCGCCACCACGGCGGCAGCGAGCGCAGCGGCGCCCGCGGCGAAGGCGGTGATGCTGGACATCACCTCCTGGCTCACCAACCAGCCGCAGAAGGCCGCCTATGCCCACCTCATTGACACCTATGCCAAGGTCAACCCGAATGTCAAAGTCGTCCAGGAAGCACTGTCGGGGACCTACATCACCGCGCTCACTGCCCGCATCGCCGGCGGCAACGTCCCCGACCTGGCGGAAACGGACTGGACCATGAGCCAGCCGCTCGGTGAACAGAAAGTGATCGTCCCCCTCGATCCGCTGTTGAAGCAGGACAAGATCAGCGTCACCGACTACGTGCAGGTAGCGCAGGAACTGGGACGCTGGCCCCAGAAAACCGGCAGCTACTACGCCTGGTACACCATGTTCGCTACCTCACCCCTCTACTACAACACTGCAATGTTCCAGTCGGCCGGCTTGCAGCCGCCGGACGAGAGTTGGACGTGGGACCACCTGCTGGCGGCGGCGCAGAAGCTGACGAAGGTGGGGAGTGGTGCTGCCGACTCCTCCTTCGGCTTCAATCTGGAATACTTCACGCGCACCCTGCTCTACTCCTACGGCTGGGACTTCGCCTCATCGGACCTCAGCCAGATCCTTGTGGACTCCACCGACAGCGTGAATGCGCTGCAGTACTGGCAGGATCTCATCTACAAGTACAAGGTCTCACCACCCGGGAGTCTCAACTTTGCCCAAGGGGCGCCGTTCGCGGCATTTTCCACCAAGCGCCTGGGGATGTCCATCGGCGGCTCCTACCAGATCCAGAATTACCGCACCGTGCAGGGGCTGGAGTTCGACATCGCTATTCCGCCGCAAGGACCGAAAGGCCGCGTTGCCGTCATCAAAGGCGCTCCCGCCCACTCCCTGCCGGCGCAGTCGCCGCATCCTACGGAAGCGTGGGCTTTCCTCTCCTGGTGGACGCGCAACCAGACGGCAGACCTGGTGGTCCTGCCAGGCAACATGCCAAGCAAGCTCACGGCACTCACCGGCTGGGCCGCCGAACAGCAGAAGGACTACCAAGCTCCCGCGCACGTTGCACTCGTCTACGACATCGCCTCCAAGTACGGCAAGCCGGTCCAGGTGCTCCCGAACAACACCGTGGTGAAGAAGCCCTACTACACGGAACGCGCCAACATCCTGGCTAACAAGGAGGATGCCAAGACGGGGATGACCATCGCCGCCCAACAAATGCGGTCACTCCTGCAACAGGCCCAGGCGACCCCTGCCTGAAAGGCGTGTGCGAGGGCCGAATCGCACGCCTCCTACCAGGTTCCGCTGCACCATCTCGCCAGCGAGAGGATCAAGGGTAATGAGCCAACCACTGCACATAGGCGCAGTGCCGCCAATCAGCGGCGGGGCGAAGCCGCCGAACATCCTGCTGCTGTTCACCGACGAACAGCGCGCCGACGCGCTCGGCTGTTCCGGCAACCCCCACATACGCACGCCGAACCTGGATCGCCTGGCCGGCCAGGGGATGCGCTTCAGCCAGGCGGTGACCACTACCCCCATCTGCATCGCCTCCCGCTACTCCCTGATCACCGGCTTGCGGGCGCGCGACCATCACTGGGTGACGAACATCAGCCTTCCCGGACCTGTTCCGGAACTGCCGACGCTGATGTCCCTCTTGGGGAGCGCCGGCTATCGCACTCACGGCGTCGGCAAGTTCCACTTTCAACCGACCGGTCGCCACCATGGTTTCCACCAGATGGAGTTGATGGAAGAGATTCCCCGCTACCGGCCCGACGACGACTACCTCCTCTACCTTCAGGAGCACGGCTACGGGCACATCCGGGAGGTCCACGGCGTCCGCAACCTGCTCTATATGCAGCCGCAGACGGCGATCATCCCGGAAGAGTACGTCGGCTCGACCTGGGTGGCGGATCGCGCCTGCCACTTCCTGGACGAGCACCAACGCCAGCGACCCGACCGCCCTTTCTTCCTATGGGCCTCCTGGATCGCCCCCCACCCGCCCTGGAACGTCCCCGACAGCCTCAAGGATCAGTACGACCCCGCTGACCTGCCGCTGCCTGTCTACCCCGACCGGCCGGAGGAGGATCTCACCAGCGCCGCCCAACTCTACCGCCAACTCGGCGATGGGGCCGAACGCAGCCCGGAGCGGCTACGCGCCATCAAGGCCCGCTACTACGCGCAGGTGAGCCTCGTCGACAAGGGCGTGGGCAGTATCCTCTCCACGCTGGATCGCCTCGGCCTGGCGGAGGATACCCTGGTGATCTACACCAGCGACCACGGCGACATGCTGGGTGATCACGGACTCTGGGAGAAGATGGTCCCTTACGAAGGCTCGGTCCGCGTGCCGTTGCTGCTGCGCTGGCCGGGGCGCCTGCCCGCCGGCCAGGTACGAGATGATCTTGTCAGTCTTCTGGACATCCTGCCGACCTGCCTGGAAGTGGCGGGGGTAGCCTACCCCGAACCTCACGAGCCTTCCGGCGTCAGCTTGCTCACGCCGGAAGGTCGCCAGGCAGCGGAGCAGCGCGAGGCGATGGTGATCGACTTCGGTATGGGTCCCCAACGCTGGCTCTGCTGGCGCGACCGGACGACAAAGTACGTCATCTGGCTCGGCTCCGGCAAGCGGGAGTTGTTCGACCTAGAACGTGACCCGGACGAGCGCCACAACCTGATCGCTGCCGAACCGGGGCGAGCGGCAGCCCTGGAGCGCCGGTTAGTCGCCTGGGAGCGGTCGCACGGTCTGACCGACTCGCTGGACGGCGATCACTTCCGAACCTATCCTGCCCCCCAACGTCGCGGCCGCCACAACCAGCAGTTCCCCTTCTGGGTAGCGAAGCTGCCGCCCGACGAACTGGCCGCCATGGAAACGCCCGGCCAGGCGATCATGGACGCCATACGCCACGAGACCAGCTACCGCCTGGAAGACCTCGACCTGGCTGCCTGGAAAGCAGCCGGCGGCGACCTGCGCGGCACGCCCTACGAAGAGCTGTGGGCGGCGCTGCCATCAATCATTCCTTGACGCCGCTGCTGTCCCTTTGTATAACAGGTAGGCGCCACCATGATGCCGAGCCGCTCGCCCGGACTCCTCTCGGCATGCGACCGTACTGATGGCGCTGGGACGAGCGTTCAGCGATGTACTGCCGCACGCCGGCAATGTCGCCCGTGGCGATGAAGCCTACTGGCGGCACCTGCTCCGCCAGTGTCGCGAACAACGCTGGCGGCAGCAGCGGCAGTACCTTGCCTATTCTACCGCTGCCGACTGGCAACAGCACTGCGAGGGTGTCCGCGCGCGCTTCCGGGCGAGCCTGGGGCCGCTGCCGGAGCGCACGCCACTGAACGCGCAGGTGACTGGCAGGCTGGAACGCGACGGCTATACCGTCGAGAAGCTGCTGCTGGAGAGCCAACCCGGCTTCTACGTCACTGCCAACCTGTATCTGCCCGTCCCCGGCCGCTTCCCGGCGCCGGCGATCCTCAATCCGGTCGGCCACTGGCGACACGGCAAGGCTGAAGACCTGGTGCAAGCGCGCGGCATCGGCCTGGCGCGCCACGGCTACGTCGCCTTGATCTACGATCCCATCGGCCAGGAGGAACGCAGTCAGGAGCGGGAGAGCGTCCAGCGGCGTAACCCCCAACCGGCGGCGACCCGCCAGCATGCCGCCGCCGGGCTGCCTTGCACGCTGATTGGGCAGACGATCATTAACCACATACTCTGGGACGGCGTGCGCATGCTCGACTACCTGGAGAGCCGACCGGAGGTGGATGCCACCCGGATCGGCTGCACCGGCGCCTCGGGCGGCGGCTACCAGACCATGTTCCTCAACGCCCTGGACCCGCGCATCAAAGTCGCCGTGCCGGTCTGCTCGACCGCCACGCAAGAGCGCATGCTGGCGCAGGGGCAGATCGGCGATCCCTGCCACAACCCCCACCGCGCCTATATCGACGACCTGGATACGGCCGACCTGCTGATGTGCGCCGCGCCCAACGCCGTGCAGGTGATCGTGGCAACCTATGACTTCTTCCCGCTCATCGGCGCGCGGGAAGTCTACCTCGACCTGCAGCACTGCTACCGCACGCTGGGACTCGAAGAGCGCGTCAAGCTGGTGGAAGTGCCGGCGCACCACGACTACAATCAGCCAATGCGCGAGGCGGCGTATGCCTGGTTCAACCGCTGGCTGGGTCTCGAGGTCGACGCGGTGGAAGCCCCCTGGCAACCGGAGCCGCCGGAGCGCCTCTGGTCCACCGCCTCCGGGCAGGTGTTGACCTCGCTGGGCGGCGAGACGGTGCGCTCGCTCAACCGGCAGCGGGCGACACGCCTGGTCCCGCCGGAACCGGCATTGCCGGATGTGGCCGCCGCGCAGCGCTACGCCGCCGCCGTCCGCGTCGCGGTACAGGAGTTGCTCGGTAGCGTTGCCACCCCGGCAGCCGACGCGACCCGGCTGGTAGGGAGCGGCACGCTGCACGGCCGGCGCGCCGAGCAAGTGGTCTTCGACAGTGAGCCGGACTTGCCCATCCCCGGCGTGGTCCTGCTGCCGGAACTGCCGGCGAGCGGGCGCAGCGTCCTGTTCCTCGACGACCGCGGCAAAGGGCTCGAACTGGCGGCGGAAGGGTTGGCCGTGACCCTGGCCCGCGCCGGCTGCCTGGTCGCCTCCTTCGACCTGCGCGGCTGGGGCGAAACTGCGTGGTGGAAGCGCTTCCCCCACGAGCCCAACGACACCGGCCTGCTGGGGAACGACTCGATGTTGAGCTACATCGGCTACCTGCTCGGCGAGTCGGCGCTGACCCAGCGCCTGAAAGACGCCTGGCGCTGCCTGGATTACCTGCTCAGCCGTCCCGCCGTGGACCCAACCCGGCTCACCATCGTCGGTCATGGCACGGCCGGCATTGTGGCGTTGCACGCCGCCTTTCACCCGGCGCGGCCGGCTTGTGCGATTTTCGACAGCCTCGGCTCATACCGTTCCATCGTGGAGTCCGACGCGGACAGCCTGCCTCCCAGCGCCTTCCTGCCCGGCGTGCTCCTGCACTACGACCTGCCGGCGCTAGCCGGGGCCCTGGCGCCACAGCCGCTCTGCATCGCCAACCCACTCGATGCCATGGGCCAACCCCTCTCCCAGGCCGCCGCCGAGGAGACATATCGGCTCACCATGCGCCTATACGCCTTGCTCGGCGACGAACAATGCGCGATCCAGAGCGGGCTGGACCGGGAGCAACGAACCGCGTGGCTGGTCAAGCAGGTGAACGGCCAGCCATGATGGAGCAGAATACACTACACCACGGCTGTGCCTCACCTGGACGTGCGGGCGCGCTGGAGCGGATGCGCGGCGATGATGCGACGAACCGGCGCGAAACGCGCAAGATACGCCAACATTTCTGCGTGTTCCGTGCTATACTCGCTGCCGGCAAGGAGGACAAGGAAATGCTGGCAACAGCGCGACGCGAGCGCGTCATTCAGGAGTTGCTGCTCAACGGCGACGTGGAGGTCAGCAACGTCAGCCAGCAACTCGGCGTTTCGGAATCGACGATCCGGCGTGACCTCGATATCCTGGAGCGCCAGGGTGCGCTGCGCCGTACCCACGGCGGCGCCCTGATCCTCGACCGCCTCAACACGGTCGAACTGTCCATGCGGCAGAAGGCGACGCTGAATATCGACGAGAAGCGGCGCATCGGCCTAGCTGCCGCCGCGATGGTGGACGATGGCGTCTCCATTGCCATGACTGGGGGCACGACCACCTTGCAGGTGGCGCGCAGCCTGCGCAACCTCACGGGGGTGACGATCGTGACGAACGCGGTGAACCTCGCGCTGGAACTGGCGGAGCGACCGGGCATCACCGTGGTCTGCACCGGCGGCCGGCTGCGGCCCACGACGCTCGAACTCGTGGGGCCGTTGGCGGAACAAGGGCTGCGCGAGTTCAACGTGGATCTGGCCTTCGTCGGCGTCAACGGCTTTAGCCTGGAGGCCGGCATGACGACGCACGATGAGACGGAGGCCATGATCAGCCGGCTGATCATCCGCGCCGCGCGCAAGGTCGTCGTCGTCGCCGACCACACCAAGCTGGGCCGGGCGACCTTCTGCCGCATGGGGACGCTGGATCAGGTCAACGTCCTCATCACCGATAGCGCCGCCGACGACGGCATGCTGCGCGCGCTCCAGCAGACGGGGATCGAAGTGGTCGTCACCTAGGGCAACCGCCGGCGCCTCGGAGGCGCGATCGACAATGTCACCCTGTTGCCAGAAGATGTGAGAGGAGTTCCCGGTGCCCACCAGGAAGATTGCCTGCCTCGGCAGCGGCAGCAAGTACTTCGCGCGGACCCTGGCCGACCTTGTGGTGGTCGATGATCTGGCCGGCAGCGAGTTCACACTCTACGACATCGACCAGGAGAAGAGCGCGGTCATGGTCCGCCACGGCTGCCGCCTGGCCGAGCTCGTCGGCACGGGCATGCGGGTGCGTTCCTGCGGTACGCTGGCCGACGCGCTCGATGGCGCCGACTTCGCCCTCGCCGCCATCGGCGGCTCCGGCATATCGACGGGCGGCGTCTACCAGACCGATGTGCGCGCTCGCGACATTCTCATTCCCGCAAAGTACGGCGTTCCCCAGGTTGTAGGCGACACCGGAGGCCCCGCCGGCATGATGATGGGTCTGCGCAACATCCCGATTTACCTCAACATCTGCCGCGAGATGGAGCGGCGTTGTCCCGATGTGGTCTTCTTCAACCACTCCAACCCGATGGCGGCGCTCTGCCGGGCGATGACGAAATACAGCAGCATCAAAGTGATCGGTATCTGCCACGGCGTCCAGGCCGGGATCAGCATGGTGGGCCAGCTCCTCGGCGTGCCGCCGGAAGAGCTCGACACCGTCTGGGTAGGGACGAACCACTACCACTGGTTCACGCGCATTCGGCATGGCGGGCGAGATGTCTATCCGGAGGTGCAGCGGCGCATGGCCGAGGGCCGGGCCGCTGCGAAGAACCCGCTGACCGACCGGCTCTCCGCCGCCTACGGCTACCGCATCGTCTACCCGGACGACGCGCACGCTCTGGAGTTCTATCCCTATCTGGCGCAGGCTCGCGACAGCGACCACCTGCCCTACGGGCACCACCTCGGGGGGCACTTCCCCGTGACGAACGACCACACGGACCAGGCCCAGACCGCGGCGACCCGCCAGGCCGAGTTGGCGGCCTACGCTGCTGAACTGCAGGGCATCGGCCTGCCCAAAGCGGGGAGGAACCAGTTCGCCGGCGAGCAACTGGGCGTGCTGATCGCGGCGATCGCCCAGGGCCGCCGCCACGTCCATGTGGTCAACGTCGCCAACCGGGGCGTCATCCCGAACCTGCCCGACTACGCCTGCGTCGAGGTGGAAGCCGTGACGGATTCAGTCGGCGTCCGCCCGATCTACACGGGACCGGCGCCGATGGCGCTGCTCGGGCTGCTGCAGAAGCGCATCGCCTGGCAGGAGTTGGTCGCCGACGCCGGCGTCAAAGGCGACCGCGCCCTGGCCCTCCAGGCGCTGCTGCTGGACGAGATGGCGATCCTCCCCGACCAGTCGGCGGCCATGCTGGATGAGCTCCTGGCGGCTTCCCGTGAGTTGTTACCCCAATTCGCCGACGCATAGGTGTGACGACGCGCCGCTCGCCGAGAGGACTATATGACCACCAAGCAGCCCAACATCCTGCTCATTACGTCGGACCAGCAGCACTGGACGACGCTGGGCGCGATCAACCCGCGCATTGCGACGCCGGCGCTCGACCGCCTCTGCGCCGAGGGCAGCCGCTTCACGCGCGCCTACTGCCCCAACCCCGTCTGCTCGCCGACCCGCGCCAGCATCATCACCGGTCTCTACCCGTCGGTGCATGGCTGCTGGACCATCGGCGTCAAGCTGCCCGAAGACGTGCCCACCGTCGGCGGCGCCCTCTCCAGCGCCGGCTACCACACCGCCCTGGTCGGCAAGGCGCACTTCCAGCCGACGGCGTCGCAACCGGGTAGCGAGTCGCTGGAGTCCTTCCCCACCCTGCGTGATCTCGACTTCTGGCGCGACTTCCACGGTCCCTGGTACGGCTTCGACCACATCGAAATCACGCGCAACCACGCCGACGAGGCGGTGGTCGGCGCCCACTACGCCATCTGGATGGAGGAGCACGGCCTCGCCAACTGGCGCGACTACTTCCGGCTCTACCCGGCCAGCGCCGAGGAGAACCGTCGCCAGCCCCGGCGCCGCCATCGCTGGGACCTGCCGGAGGAGTACCATTACACGCGCTGGACAGCAGAACGCACGATTGCCCAGATCGACGAGTGCGCCGCGACGGGCACGCCCTTCTTCTGCTGGGCGAGCTTCCACGATCCCCATCCGCCCTACCTCGTGAGCGAACCCTGGGCTTCAATGTACGACCCCGCCGCGATGGAACCGGGAACACTGACTCCCGGCGAGCACGACAACAACCCGCCGCCCTTCGGTCTCACCCAGGAAGCGCAGCCCGACTTCTCCCCCTGGAGAGAAACCTACGGCTCCCACGGCTTCCAGAGCCAGCGCCAAGATCGCCGGCAGTTGCAGCAGGACATGGCAGTCTACTACGGCATGATCAGCTTCATGGACCAGCAGATCGGCAGCATCCTCGACCGGCTCGATCAGTTGGGCATCGCCGAGAACACGCTGGTGGTCTTCACGACCGACCACGGCCACTTCCTGGGCCAGCACGGCCTGAACGCCAAAGGCGCGTTTCACTACGAGGATATGCTGCGTCTGCCGTTCCTGGTGCGCTGCCCAGGGGTCGTGCCGGCGGGAGCGGTCAACGACCGGTTGCAGAGCCTGGTCGACCTGGCGCCGACCTTCCTGAGTTTCGCCGGCCAGCCGATTCCCGGCCTGATGCAAGGGGTGAACCAGCGCCAGGCATGGGAGAGCGGCGGCGCTGCCGCGGCGCGGGACTGGGCGATCGTGGAGAACCGCCACCAGCCAACGAAGCTGCACCTGCGCACCTATATCAATGCCCACTACAAGCTCACCGTCTGGCGCGGCGCCGCCTATGGCGAGTTATTCGACCTGGATGCCGATCCGGGGGAAATCCACAACCGCTGGAATGACCCGGCCTACGCCGCGCTCAAGGGGCAATTGCTGCTGGAGTTTGTCCAGGCGGACATCGCTCGCGAGCCGACCCGCATGCCCCGTATCGCAGGAGCGTGAAGGTTGTGGGCGGGCAGGTATTAGTCTCGCAACTGCCTGAGCGGTCAACTCGCAGCATTCCAACCACAATTTCAAGCAGAAACCTGCATTGCGATAGCGCGTTTCTTGTGGTACACTGGCCCGAAAGCCGAGCAGTGTCGCTTGCCTGTCCCCTGTTTCCGCGTGGCGGGCACAGGCGTCGCGGGAGAGAGGAGCAGCCATGCGCGGTCTGACCGCTGAAGAGCGGAGCTTCTACGACGAGCAGGGCTACGTGATTGTGCCGGGCGTGCTGCCGGCGGCGGATCTGGCCAGCATCGACGCTGAGATCGAGCGGCTCCTGCCGGAGGCGGAGGACCGCTCCGACGTTCGACCGGGGTGGATCTTCCAGTTGGGCTTGCGCTCGGAAATCATCCGCGCCTTTGCCGAGGACGAACGGCTGCTGGCCCTCGTTGAGGAGATCGTGCAACCGGGCATCGCCCTGGAGGAGGCGAAGCTGGTGGCGAAGCCGCCGCACTCGCCTATTATCTGCCACTGGCACCAGGACGAGGCGTTCTACCAGCGGCCGGACGACCCCGGCACCGCCAGCAACGTGCGCATGGCGGTGTGGATGCCGTTGCAGGATGCCGACGAGCGCAACGGCTGCCTGTGGGTGGTGCCGGGCAGCCATCGCTGGGGACTGCGCCCCTGGGACTGGGCCGAAAGCGACGCCTGCCGCAAGCGCCTGCGGGAGTCCGAATATGCCGAGGAGCACGCCATCCCGGTGCGCGTGAAGGCGGGCGACGCTGTGCTCTTTAGCTCCTGGACCTGGCACCACTCCGAGGGCAACCTGACCGATGTCGTGCGGCGCGCCTTTATCGTCACCTACCAGGAAGCGTCGATCCTCGATCGCCGCCGCGCCGAGTGGAAAATCTTGCGTCCGGCCTCCGCCCCGTCCGCCGTCGCGATGTAGCCCGTCGGGACGAGTGTGTTCCCGGTGGAAGGGCGACCGGGACTGGAGAGATGGTAGCGATCATCAGAAAGGGAATCTCCATGACACCGATGGTCCCTTCGTTTGCACGACAGCGACTCAGCCGGCGCGGACTGCTCTGCATGGCCTCGGGCGCAGCCTCAGCAGGCGCGTTGGGGCTGCTGGCAGCCTGCGGTGGATCCGCGAGCGTCGCCACCACCGCATCCAGCGCCGCGAGCGCCGCTGTGCTCGCCAACAGCACTGCGCCGGCAACTAGCGCCGTTGCCACTTCAAGCAGCGCGGCAACGGCCAGCAGCGCGCTACCTTCCCAAACCACCAGCGTGGCGATCTCAGCCAGCGCCGCTCCCGCCGCGCAACAGGCGTCGGTGAGCGGCAGTAAGATCACGCTACGCTATATGTACGACACCCCGCCGGGCGAGAAGGTCTGGCACGCCAAGGTCAAGACGGACTACGAGCAGCTCAACCCCAATATCACACTCCAGCCGGAGGTACTCGGCGCCGACTGGGTCAACAAGACGCTGGCTGCCCTGGCGGCCGGCACCGGCCCCGACATCGTGACCGGCTTCGGCTTGATCTTCCTCTCCTTCATCGAAAAGGGAGCCTTCGTTGAGTTGACCCCAATCATCAACCAGTGGCTGGCCAGCTACGACATTGCCGACTTCTACCCGGTGTCCCTGAAGGAGGTGCAGTACCAGGGCAAGCAGTACGGCCTCCCCTATTCCTTTGACCCCTCCTCGATCATGTACTACATGAAGCCCGACCTCGACGCCGCCGGCGTCGCCTACCCCGACACCAGTTGGACCTATGACGACTTCCAGAAGGACCTGATTGCGCTGACGCGCAAGGACAGCAGCGGCAAGACCACGCAGTGGGGCTTCAACGGCTCGGAGAGCCTCCAGGGCGGGGGGTGGGCGCGCATGCTGCCGGCGATCTGGGCCTACGGCGGCGCGCAGTACAGCAGCGACATGACGAAGTGCCTGCTGGACCAGTCGCAAGCCTTGCTGGCCGTCAACATGTTCTATAAGCTCAAGGTGCAGTACGGCACGTCACCCACATTGGCGGACACGGGAAAGCAGAACCCCTACCAGATGTTCGCCTCCGGACAGTGCGCCATGCAGACTTCGGGGCCCTGGGCCATCGGCACCTACCAGAGCACGATCACGACGCCGACCTTGAAAGACCAGTGGGACATCGCGCCGCCGCCCCAGGGACCCAAGGGCCGCTTTGCCCTGGCGACCGGCAGCCAGTGGGGCCTCAACAAGGCCACCCCGCATCTGCCGGAAGCAGGAGCATTGCTGCGCTATCTCACCGACCAGACGCGCTCCAAGGAGGTTGCCTCCATCGCCCGCCGCCTGCCGGCGCGCAAATCAGCCGCGGCGGCCTTTGTCCTGCCGAACACCACCCCGGCGCACCAATCCGTCTTCTCCGACAGCCTGGCCTACGCCAACGTCATGCAGTACCATACTCCCGTGCTGGAGACGAAAGTCCAGGGCGTGCTCAACAGCGCCTGGACCGACATCATCGGCTTGCAGAAAGGGCCGCCGGAGCCCCTCTGGACCCAGGCGGTGGCCCAGGTCAACCAGTTCCTGGCGACCGGCTAGCGCCGCCGCCGGAATCGAGCGGGCTGCAGCCGACCAGGCTGGAGACCGGCGCTACCGAGAAGGAAGAGGGAGTACCCGTGGCCCGTCCGCCACTATTCGACGCCAACATCCTGCTGGGCCCGATGCCGTTACGACCACCAGGAGCGCCGGAGTGCCGCGCCGACCTCCTCTCAACACTGGATTGTTTCGGCATCGTCCAGGGTCTTGTGACGCACACGCTGGCGAAGTGGCACGACGTGACGACTGGCAACCGGCGCCTGACCGAGGAGATTGCCGGCGACGAACGATTGGTTGCCTGTTGGGTGGTGCTGCCATCCGGCACCGGCGAAGTGCCGCCTGAGCCGCAACAGGTGGCGCAACTGTTGGCGGCTGGGGCGCGGGCAGCGCGCCTCTGCCCGGTCGCCTATCGCCTTTCACTGGAGCCCTGGGAAGTGGACCCGCTCCTGGCAGCGCTGGCGGACCGGCAGGTGCCGTTGCTGCTGGACATGGACAATCGCCACTGGAGCGAGGGGCGGCCCTGGGGCTTCATCGAACGCACCTGCCGGACCTATCCAACGCTGCCCCTGGTCCTGCTCCGCGAGCCTCAGGCCAACTTCCGCACGCTCTTCCCCCTGCTCGACCGCTGCCCGAATCTGGTGCTGGAAACCTCCTATCTGCAAGGGCACGATGCCATCCGCCTCATCGTCGAGCGCTGGGGGACGCAGCGGCTCGTCTTCGGCACGGGCTTGCCCGTCTGGGACGCGGCCCTGCCGCTGACCGGGCTCACCTACGCCGGGTTGGAGCCTGAGGCCCTTGCCGCCGTTGGGGGCGGCACCCTCCGCCACCTGCTGGAAGGCTGCCTGCTATGATCGCCGCACCGGCCGCTCTGTCCCTGGCCGAATCCGCGCTGGCGGGCCTGCCGCTGACCGGCGTGCAGGTCATCGACGGCCATTGCCACCTCGGGCCGCACGCCGGCTTCTTCCAGCCCGGCAACGATGCAGCGGCGCTGGTGCGCACGATGGACCGCATCGGCATCGACCAGGCCTGCGTCTTCTCGACGCTCGCCATCACCAGCGACATGCGCGGCGGCAACGACCTGTCGCTGGCTGCCGCACGCGCCTTCCCCGACCGGCTGCTGGCCTACGTCGTGCCCGACCCTCACCGCCCGGAGGAACTGCAAAACGAGGTGCAGCGCTGTTTCGACGCCGGTGCGCGCGGCATCAAGTTCCACACGGGGGTCCACAAGTACCCGTTCGACGGCCCGGCCTACACGGTCGGCCTTGCCTTCGCTGACGCCCATCGGCTGCCCCTGATCAGCCACGGCGTCGGTAGCGCCGACACCCTGCGCCGCACCGCCCGCGCCTACCCCGGAGCCCACATCATCGTGGCGCACGCCGGTGCCGGAGGCGGCGGCGGCGCTGCCATCCTGACGGTCGCCGTGGAGGAGCCGAACGTCTACCTCGACCTCGCCAGTTCCGGCTGTCCCTTCGGCGCTTTTGCCGAGGTGGTGCAGAAGGTCGGCGCGGCGAAGCTGCACTACGGCTCCGACTTCCCTTGGATGTGCCCCACCCACCAGATCGGCCGCGTCCTGCTGGCCCCCATCGCCGAGGAGCACAAGCGGCGTATCCTGGGCGCCAATCTGGCTGCCCTGCTGGCAACGCGACGTTGATTCCCATCTGGATTCCTGCCATTCAGTTACCATCAGGTCCCTCAACTGATGGCCTCGGGACGCGACCACGCCACCCTGGCAAAGGCACTGTGATTGTGGATGCTCTCCTGATTGACGGCGTGAATCTGAAACCAGATAACACGCTCGTCTGCTCGAAGGTGTACGGCGACGTTGCGCACCATGTCCTCGACGAAGACCGGGTTGTCATAGGCCTGCATCGTCACATGCCGTTCGTCGCTCCGCTTGAGTAGCGGGTAGACGGGTGCCGATGCTGCTTGCTCCGCCACTGCTATCAGCTCTTCAATCCAGATCAGTGCCGGCTCACCGGTCACCGATTGACGACTACGCACGTCGAGTTGAATATGCCCGCGCTGACTGTGGGCGCCGTAATCGCTGATCGCCTTGCTGCAGGGGCAGAGGCTGCTGCCGCTCCTGGTCACGATCAAGGACGATGATGGGATAGCGCAGATCACTCACGCCCACTTGATCAAGATCAATGCAGCGACCATCCGGCCGGCTCTGCACATCCTCCACGGTCACTCGTCCTCCCCGCCATAGATGCACCCAGACGTGCAGGTTTCACGTATCACCACGCTGGAGAGTTGGGGCAACCCCGGTCGCAGACGCTGCCAGATCCAGCGGGCGGTGCGCCGCCTCAAAAGTGAACTCCTTGAAGATCTCCATGCCCTGCCCTCCTACGGTATGCCCAGGAATTTATGCGTCTGGAGACTGAGCCGCCACTGCGGATGATCCAGGCAATAGCGGACGGCGAGTTGCGTATTCCGGTCTCGCTGCGGCCCATCCATCGGCTGCAAGAAGAAGTGCCGGAACGCCAGGGTAGCAAAGCGTTCGGGCATGGCGAGCGGTTGGGGATACACGAGCTTGAGTTCGTCACCACGCTGCAGCAGGAGGGGGGCTCCTGCTTTCGGGCTCATGCAGATCCAGTCGAGGCCCTTTGGCGCTGCTTGCGTGCCGTTCGTCTCCACCGCCACCTCAAAGCCGGTGGCTTGCAAGGCAGCAATGGCGGGTTCGTCGAGTTGGAGCAACGGTTCCCCGCCGGTACAGACGACTAATGGCCGGGCGCGCGGCGCCTCTGCCGGCCACTGCGCCGCGACTGCGGCGGCGAGCGAAGCGGCCGAGGCGAACTTGCCGCCGCCGGAACCATCGGTCCCGACGAAGTCGGTGTCACAGAACGTACAGACCGCCGTCGCCCGATCTGCCTCGCGTCCGCTCCAGAGATTGCAGCCGGCGAAGCGACAGAAGACGGCCGGGCGGCCGGCATTGGCGCCTTCGCCCTGCAAGGTATAGAAGATTTCCTTGACCGCATAGCTCATTGCGCCTCTGCTCCTTCCACGATCGACCGTCCTTGCCGCGTCATCGGCTCAGAGCGGCGCTGCTGCCCACGGCTGCGCAACCGCCGGATCATCCATCCCATTCTCGGCGAAGCCTTTGCTGCGCAGTTGGCAGGCGTCGCACTGACCGCAGGGCACCCCGCTGGGACTCGGGTCGTAGCAAGTGATAGTCAGCGCGTAATCCACGCCCATATTGAGGCCACGGCGGATGATCTCGGCCTTGCTGAGGGCGATCAGCGGCGTGTGGATGGTCAGGCGCTGCCGGCCTTCGACACCGGCTTTCGTCGCCAGGTTGGCCATCGCCTGGTAGGCGGCGATGTACTCCGGCCGGCAGTCGGGGTAGCCGCTGTAGTCGAGGGCGTTGACACCGATGAAGATGTCGTTGGCTTCCAGCACTTCCGCCCAGGCCAGGGCAAAGGAGAGGAAGATGGTGTTGCGGGCGGGGACGTAGGTCACCGGGATGCCCTCGGCCATCTCGCTCAGCCCGCGCGACTTCGGCACAGCGATGTCACTGGTGAGGGCTGAGCCGCCGAACTGGCGCAGATCGATCTCGGCAATGACGTGCTGGGTGACACCGTACTGCCCGGCGATTCGCCGCGCCGCCGCAATCTCGACGTCGTGTCGCTGCCCGTAGCGAAAGGTGAGGGCATACACGACAAACCCTTGCTGTTGGGCGATGGCGAGGGTGGTCGTGGAATCCAGACCACCGCTGAGCAACACGACTGCTTTCGGTCCCGCCGACATCGCACGTCCTCCCCTGCTGCCGACGTTGATCCGCACGCAGGAGCAGTACCACCTTATCATGGGAAGCGCCATGGCCCGATTGCTGGGCATGGCGTAGCACGACAGGAGAACGAGCGCATGTACACGCAAACCGCCACCGACCCGATCCGCGTCGGCATCGCAGGACTGGGCCGCTCCGGCTGGAACCTCCACGTCAACGCGCTGGCCGACATGCCCGAGCAGTACCGCGTCGTCGCCGTCTCGGACCCGAACGTCGAACGCCAGCAAGAGGCCCGGACGCGGCTGGGCTGCCGCGCCTACCCGGACCTGGCCGGCCTGCTGGCCGATGGCGCGGTCGAGCTCGTCGTCCTCGCCACCCCGAGCCACCTGCACCCGGCCGAGGCCATCGCTGCCATGCAGGCAGGGAAGGATGTGCTCGTCGAGAAGCCGTTCGCTCCGAGTCTGGCCGAAGCGGACAGCATGCTCGCTGTCGCCCAGTCCACCGGCCGCGTGCTCTCCGGCAGTCAGAACTCCCGCTACGCCGCCGACTTTCTCAAGGTGCGCGAAGTGCTGGACTCTGGGAAGCTCGGCCGCATCCTCCAGGTCCGTATCAACTGGCACTCCTTCCGGCGACGCTGGGACTGGCAAACGCTCAAGGAGTTCGGTGGCGGCAGCCTCAACAACGACGGCTCTCACGCCATCGATCAAGCCCTACTGCTCCTTGGCGATGCCGCGCCGCGCGTCTTCTGCCATATGGAGTGTACGCCGCTTTCCTCCGGCGATGCCGAAGACCACGTGAAAGTGCTCCTGCATGCTCCGGGTGCGCCGCTGATCGACCTGGAGTTTAGCAACGCCTGCGCCTATCCTCAGGAGCCCTGGCTGGTGCTGGGGACCAGCGGCGGTCTCGCAGGCACGCACAGCCGCCTGCGCTGGAGGTACGTCGACGCGGCGAAGCTCCCCGCGCGTCCCGTCGACCGCGAGCCGACGCCCGACCGTACCTACAACCGCGAAGAACTGCCCTGGGTCGAGGAGTCCGCCGACCTCGCCGGAGAAGCGCCGCGCGCCAGCAACAAGCGGCTCTACGCCGACCTCTATGCCACGCTCCGCCAGGGGGCGCCGCTCGCCATCACCCCGCAGAGCATCCGCCGCCAGATTGCGGTCCTGGAGCAATGTCGCGCCTTGAGCCCGGTGTAGGAGGCTAACTCCGAACACCATGACCAGGGGGATGCTGCAGTTGCCGCCGCAAGCGGGCGATCTCCTCTTCGGCTGCCAACCGCGCGGCGGTCTCCGTCGCGCTACGGGCCTCCGCCTCTTGCTGCCGGACCTCCGCCTCCTGCCGCCGGGCTTCCGCCTCTTGCTGCCTGGCTTCTGCTGCCAGGCGCCGTTCCAGTTCCTCGCGCGTGCGTGCCTCCGCCGCTCGACGCCGTTCCAACTCCTCGCGTGCCTCGGCTTGTGCGATCAAACGCCGTTCCAACTCCTCGCGTGCCTGGGCCTGCGCCTCGCGCCGCAGTTCGGCCTCCAGTCGCCCCTGCGCCAGTTGTTCCCGCAGCAAGGGCAGTTCCTCCCCGGTCGCCGGGTCCACCAGCCGCACCCAACCATTGCGCACCACCAGACCGAACGGCAACACCAGGCTGGCGATGCGCTCGCCCTCCAGCCCAACGTCCGGCGGCGCGTTGCTCTCCGGCCGCTCGTCCTCCAACCGCCAGCGTTGCAGCCGCCGCGCTCCAGCATACTTCCCCTCGGGGTCGGCCACCACGTACTCGCGCACGCCGATCGCTCGGTACCAGCGCCGCTTCTCGCCGAGGTCGTTGAGGTACGTCGTCTCCGACAGCACCTCCAACACGAAGTCTGGAGCCTTCCCCTCGTCGCTCAGCAGGTAGATCACCCTGGCATAATCGGGCCGGTCGAGGGACACCAGCAGGTCCGGCTCGCGAAAGGCTCGCGCCGCTACGGCCGCCAGGTCGCGATAGATGCGCACTTCCGCCGCCACACTCAAACTGGGGCCGGCCAGGCGCTCGCGCAGCGAGTAATAGAGCGAGTCGATCACGTCGCGGTGGTGCTGGGTCGCCAAAGGCTCATCCTGCTCCTCGAACGTCGGGTCATCCGCCAGGAGCGCTTCCAGGTCGACGACGCTTGTGTTGATCACGTTCGCTCTCCCGGCGACGAGCATAGCATGCGCTTGACCCGGTGAGCCACGCCCGAGCCGTATGCTCGCCAGGCTGGCCGCCATCGCACGGTCACGGCCGCCGCTGACCACAAACTCGGAGAAAGTCCTCCCCGGTCGCCGTCCAGGCAATGTCCATCATCTCAAAGTCTCGAATTGCCAGCCTGGTGATGAGGAGGTCATCGACGGTGTCGTGCGCCTCAATGGCCGTGGTGCAGTCGCGCAGTAGGATGGGGTTGTAGCCGCGCTTGCGGAAGGCACGCATGCCGTAGTCGCGGAACGGCACACAGATGTTGGTGGCGAAGCCGACGTAGAACAGATGGAGAATCTGACGGTCCGCCAGCAGTCGCTGCAATTGCTCACCGGTCCCCACGACAAAGTCGTCAGCCTCAGGTTCCACATCCGCCAGGATGCGCCGTGCTGCCAGCCGATCCTGCCAGAGGTCCATCATCGGCTCGGCCGGCCGGGCGAACTGGGCGTAGTCCCCCTCCCGACGGGCGAAGGTCGGCGGTGGCCAGCGTTCGCCCGTCGGGCTCGACTGAGGGTCGACGTCCTCAGCGTAGCGCACCCATTGCGGATACTTCTTGGCGATCGGCAGCGAGGGGGCGTGAATCACCGTCACACCCGCCTTGCGGGCTGCCTCGACAACCGGCACGATGCGCGTTCGGGTGATCTCATCAGTACGGGCCAGGTGGCTGGCAACGGGATGGACATCCCAGACATCGACCAGGATCAGGGCAGCTTGATCGGTCGGGATGCGCAACGTGTGCTGGGCGTACTGAAAGTTGGCCTCAACGCACGGCACGCCGGGGTCGGTGTGATGGCGATAGTAGCGAACGGGTAACACGAACTCAGACACGCTGTTCCTCCAGACGCTGGCCGTTCAGGCCAATGACGACCATACCTTGCATGGCATGGCGCTGCAAGACAATGCTGATCTTCGCGTCAAATGCCCCCTAATTGCCGGCATGGAGTGCCTTATCCAGCTTGAGTTGGATGGCGGCTGGCACTTTCTGCAGCGCGGCCAGCCCCAACGCGCCTGATCGGACGAGGGCGCGGCGGCTCGTGACCGACGTGCCCATTCCAACATCATCCACTGGAATCCCCCTTCTCGTGACGTCCGCTGATCTGTCGGCAACGCGCGAAGCATCCAGGAACCGGCGCCGTCTGCTCTCGACTAATAGGCGTCACGATCGACCGGCTCGACAGCAGTTGCCGGCTGCCCCTGGAGCAACGCGTCGAACTCGCGGTCGACTCGTTCGCACTGTCGGCCAGGATCGACCGTATAGCCAAAGTCCTGTCTGACCACTTCGATGGCCGCTACCGCAACGTGCGCCTGGCGTTTGCCTTCCTCCCAGTAGCGGTCGGAATCGGCAAGGGCGAGCTGCTTCCCCCAGCGTTTGCCGAAGTTGACGTGGACAATCTCGTCGCCAGAGAGGTGCTCCAACCCGTGGCGGAGCCAGTCGTTGCCCCACCCGGCGGTGTACTTCAGCGCCACGTTGGTTTGGGCGGCGGCGCTGCCTTCGCCCATGATATTCCCCATCACCATGTGCATCACCGGATGGTGATGATCGCGCCGGAGATGCTGGAAGTAGGGCGGGAAGGGATACTGCCCGAGCCGTCCGCCGAGACCCTCGATCAGTTGGGCGCCGATCTGGATGTGGCGGGCTTCTTCCCAGGCCTGTTGCGCCATATCTTTGCGCATGTCCCAGGGCAAATCGGGAAAGTCGACGAGCAGCCAGCCCATGCGGTCAACCGTCTGGCATTCGCCGTGGAACAGGCCGTGCAGCCAGTGGACCAGCCCCTCGACCGTTTCTGCCGGCGGCGTGATCGCCAGCTCGGCCGGCGACTCCGCGTAGCGGAACCGGCTATCCCAGCGCAGCCTGGTCACCCCAGGCTCGAAGCGTTTGGCATATCGATAGCCGGTGGACTGCCACTGGCCGATCGCGGACGGCAGTTCGGAGCGCGCCGCCCTCGACTCTTCGGCTTCGGGCCAGCCCTGGTAGGGCAAGAAGTAAGCTGCCGCCCCGTCCGTGCCGATCCCGCCGGCGGCCAGCAGCGCCAGGTGTTGGGCATGGGCGAAGTCTGCGGCGCGGCGCCGCTCGGCCGGCGCCGGGAGGAGCGTCGCCAGCATGCGCTCGGCCCAGCGCTGCTGGGCAGCGTGTTGTTGTCGGCAGAGTTCGAGCGCCTCGACGGCGTTGGCATCGGCGAGCGGGTCGGTTGCCTCCAGGTAGGCGTCCTCCTCGCGGGCGAGCGCCGGGATCAACACCTGGTACATGCCCACCAGACGTAACGCCGGGTCTTCCACGGCGTGGAGCGCTTCGCAGTAGCGCACGAATTCGTCGGTTGGCGCGTGCGTGCCGGCAACCCGGCCCATGTACTTCAGGTTGCGCAGGGCCCAACCGAGCCGGTCGCAATGCACAGCCTGCTCCCAGATATGCCGGCCGATCATGACGCGAACCGGGATGTGGACCATCGTCTCCGACCAGGATGCCAGGGTTTCCATGACCTCCATCTCGACCCAGTGGAAGCGCAGCAGCCGCCGTCGCTTCTCCGCGAGGCCGATGTGATCACCGAGACGTGGGCTGAAGAGTGGGAGATCCATGAATGAGCGCTCCGTTCGGGCCTCAGGAGGTTTGTCCAGTTGCTGAACGAACAAGAGTATAGGTCACTGCCGATCTAGCTGTCAAGGAGATCGCGTGCCCTTGACAGGCGGCAACAACAGCCTTATACTGCCATTTGATCGACTTCCAAACGAATGAGGCCCATGCAACGTCGCCCGATCGATGCCCACGAGGCCGCCGCCCTCAACCGTGAGCTGGTATTTGCGGCCTTAGGCGCGGAGAACGTCATCTCTCGCGCTGGTCTCGCTCGGTCCACCGGTTTGAGCAAGGCGACCGTCTCGCAGATCATTGACCAGTTCAGGCGCGACGGCTTGATCGAGATCGTGGGGCCAGGACCATCAGTCAAGGGACGCCGACCGACCCTGCTGCGGCTGGACCCGCAGTCGCGCTTCGTGGTTGGGGTGCAACTTGAAGCGACCTCCTGTAGCGCCGTGCTTGCCGATCTCCACGGGCAGCCGGTACGAAAACTGTCAACGGCGATGCCGCTGGCTTCTGCGGAGGACGCGCTCGCTGCCGCCGCCGATCTTATCCAGCAACTCCGAGCGGGTCTGCCGGCCGGCAAGCTCCTGGGCATCGGCCTCGGCGTCCCAGGACTCGTCGACTCAGCGCGGGGGATTATCCGGAGCGCGGCGAACCTCGGCTGGCGGGACGTCCCGGCCGGTCCTGCCATCGCCGCGCGCACCGGTATCCCGACAGTATTGATCAATCGCGCCAAAGCGGCGGCGGTGGGCGAGGCCTGGTGCGGCGCGGGCAAGGGCGTGGACGATCTCGTCTGTATCTATGTCAGTACCGGCATTTCCGCCGGGATTGTCCTCCGTGGCGATCTGTATCGTGGCGCCTTCATGAGCGAGGGGGAAATTGGGCATCACACGATGCTCCCTGATGGACCGCTCTGCCCGTGCGGCAACCGCGGCTGTCTGCAGATGTTCGCCTCCGGGCCGGCTATCCTCACCCGCCTCCTCGAACGGCTGCGCGCCGACCCGATGTTACGAACCGGTTCCCTGGCCGACGATGAACCGGATGCCCTCACGTTCGAACTGCTGGCGCAAGCAGCGGCTGAGGGGAACACCGCCGTCACCGACGTGCTCGATAGCGCTGCGGACTACCTCGGCATTGCTGTGGCGAACCTCGTCAACACGCTCGATCCGCCGCTGGTCATCCTTGGCGGTCCGGTGATCGACGCCCTCCCAATGCTTGTGCCGCGTGTTGAGGCGGTGATTCGCCGCCGCGCGCTCTGGGTGTCGGCCGCATCGGTACGCGTGGCAGCATCCCAGTTGGGACAGGATGCCGTGGCGCTCGGCGCCGCCGCATTCCTGCTGCGCCATATCTCGGTCATCGAGTCGGGGACGGGGAACGGCGCTACCTTGAAGAAGGTCCAGACGGTGGTCCTGCCGGAGCAAGGACCGCAGGAACAAGGTCCCGTCCTCGTGCCGGATCTCATTGGAAGGGGAATCCTGTGACGTCACCTGCCGGTACGCCGACCAGCCGAAACCAGCCGCGACACGGTTCCTCTGGCGAGGGAGCATGGCAGTGGTGAATCCTCCCAATGTCGTGTTCATTCTGGCGGATCAGCACCGCTGGGATTTCCTGGGGGGCGAGCGCAACGGCGTTACGCTGACGCCCAACCTGGACCGCCTGGCGGCGGCGGGCACACGCTTTCGCGCCGCCTACCGCACCACTTTGCAACAGATGCAAGAGCAACTGCTGATCCGGCTGAACGAGAACACCCAGACGCAGCAGTTCCTGAGCCGCGGCGAGTATCGGCCGTTGCGGGTGAAACGCACGTATCCAGGGGAGTCGTAGCATCAGGTCGACAGTCGGCAGAGAAAGGTGGGCAGACATGGAGCGCGAGGCCCGGAGGTGGGTCTCGTCACGGTAATGATCGACAAGGCACGAGTGACGCGCCGCAGCCGGCGCGTTGTAGAATGGAAGGTTGACATGCTGTACCAGATGTGGACCCGGCGATGCCTCTTGCGGACTACTGCGGCCCTGGCCCTCGGCAGCGCCGGAGCAGCGTTGCTCTCGGCGTGCGGCGGCGCGGCGACCGCCGCATCAAGCGTGGCTACCGGGGGCGCTGCAACCATCGCGAGCACCTCTTCAGCCACAGTGCATCCATCGTCGGCTGTCGGGAGTTCCTCAACGGCTAGCCCGGCACTGGCAGGACCGTCGCCAACTCCGGCCGCGCCAGTGTTCGGCAGGGGCAGTACGCGACTCCTCTTCCTCAACGGCTGGACCGGCAATGACGGGGCAACGATGCGGCAGTTGCTCGCAACCTATGCGGAGCAGGAGCCCCAGGTGACCATTGACTTCCAGACATCGGACTGGAATCCCATGTTTGCGAAGTTGGACACACTCCTCGTCGCTGGCACTCCTCCCGAACTCGTGGCCATGCATGCCACGGAGATCCCTGAGTACGCGAATCGCAGCGCTCTGCAGCCGGTCGATGATTGGTTCGCTCAGAAGCTGTTACCCAAGGAAGACTGGAGTCAGGCCGTCCTCAACAAGGCAACGTGGAACGGGAAGATCCAGGCCATTCCGCTAGACGTGCACTGTGTCAACACGTTTGTCAGTGCCGATATGTTACGACAAGCCGGCTTAGACCCCGCACAGCTACCAATCGGCAGCCAGTTTATTGACGTATGCCAAAAACTGTCTCACGATCAAGCCGATACGGCCAAAGGAACCTTTGGCATTGCGGGTCTGGACGGTCAAGGTGGCCTGGCGCTGCTATGGCAATATGACGGCGATGTCCTCTCTGCAGATGGCAAGAAAGTGACATTCAATTCTCAGCAAGCGTTGGATGCGATGCAAATGCTCAGTGACCTGATCTATAAGTACCGAGTCCACCCTGATCCGAGCATCCACTTTGGCGATCTACATGTCCCTGGTCGGGTCGGTTATTACACTACCGGGAGTTGGGACTATCCTTACTACGCGAATAAGAAACTGCAGCCTCCGCAGGTGATAGCGACACAATTCCCACAAATTGGCCCCAAGCCAGCCGTCTGGATGAACTCGCATGAACTGGCCATCCCTGTTGGGATCCGGGGGGAGAAGTTTGCGGAAGCGCAGAAGCTCATCGTGTGGGTTTCCAATCATGGTCTGGACTGGTCCCACGGCGGGCACCCACCGGCGCGGACCTCGCAGCAGAATAGTCCGGTCTTACAAGAGGACTGGGCCTGGAGCGTCCGTGTTTTCGCGCAAGCTGCGCAAAAGTACGGGCGGTATATGGTCTCGCCACCGCGCTTCACACAGGTGCGGGCCTTGCAGTTCAGCGCAATTGATGAGGTGGCGAAGAACAAACGCCCAGTAAAAACGATACTTGATGACTACGCTGGCCGCATCCAAGCGGCGCTGACGCAGTAGTCGGCTGCTCTCCAGCTGATGGTCGAGGCTGATCGCATGGCCATCCACCACGTCGTGCCGACTGGACCCCATCATGGCACGGCCTCATTAAGGGCGTTATGACCACCGGCATTGCCGGGCGGTAATCCACGCCACCGTGGCGAAGCCCGCTCCCGGGCGAATTGAAGGATACAAGAGCAAAGTGGCTGGAACACCCAACATCGTCGTCATCATGACCGATCAACAGCGGGCAGACTTCACGCGCGCTGGCGGGTTTGCGCTCGACACGACGCCGTTCATCGATACGCTTGGCCGCTCCGGCGCCCGCTTTCGAAACGCCTACACCCCTATGCCCGTCTGCGCGCCGGCCCGCTGCAGCCTGTTCACCGGTCGCTACCCCAAGGCCACGCACGTCCGCCAGAACAGCGCCACCGGCAACATCTTCCGGCCGGCCGATCTGGTCGACGTCCTGCGCGAGCGCGGCTACCGCCTTTACCTGGCCGGCAAGAATCACAGCTACCTGCGCCGGGAGGACTTCGACGGCTTCGCCGCGCCCTATAGTCATGTTGGCGGCCCAGCGGAAGGAAAGACTGAGGCCGAGGCAGCATTCGACGCGTGGCTGAAGACGCTGGACGGCGGAGTCAGCCCGGAGCCGACACCGTTTCCGCTCGCTTGCCAGTTGCCTTGCCGCATCGTGCGCGATGCCATTGCGCTGGTCGATCATGCCGACGAGCGGCCGTTTTTTCTCTGGCTCTCCTTTCCGGAGCCGCACAACCCGTATCAGGTGCCGGAGCCTTACTTCAGCCTGTTCCCCGAGGAACTGCTGCCGGACCGTGTAGCCGGGCCGGAGGCGGCGGAGGCCAAAGGCGGCTCGTGGCGTTGGCTGCGCCGCCTGACCGAAAGCAAACGACCGGGCTACGACAAGCAGTGGCGGCGCTACCGCGCCACCTACTGCGGCATGCTGCGCCTGCTGGATGACCAGATCCGGCGCTTTGTGGCCCACCTGGAAGCCCGCGGCGTGCTGGACAACACGCTGCTGATCTTCTGCTCCGACCACGGCGACTACGCCGGCGACTACGGCTTGCAGCGCAAGGGCGCCGGACTGCCCGAGTGCCTGGTCCGCGTGCCGTTGCTCATGACGGGGCCCGGCATCGTCCACCAAGAGGCGCCACTGCCCGAATTCGTCTCCCTGGTCGACCTGATGCCGACGCTCTGCGAAGCCATCGGCGCGCCAATCCCCTACGGTGTCCAGGGACGCAGCCTCTGGCCCCTGCTGACCGGGCGGGACGACTATCCGCCGGAGGAGTTCCGCAGTGTGTACGCGGAGCTCGGCTTTGGCGGTCTGCCATATACCGCTGAGGAATATCCGCCTCTGCACTTTCCCTACGAGGGGAGGCGCCTCGACGAACTGAACAGCGTCACTCAGAGCGGCAACCTGAAGATGGTGCGCATGGGCCAGTGGAAGCTGCTGTTCGATCTGCTCGGTCGGCGCGAGCTGTACGACCTCGAAAATGACCCGGGCGAGCTCCGCAACCGCCACGATGATCCGGCGCTGCGCGATGTTCGCCTTGCGCTGACTGAGGAACTGCTGCACTGGACGATTCGCACAGAAGACGACCTACCCGATGCCGCTTATACGCCGAAGCGCGCTGAACATAACTGGCAGGCGCTCAATCATCTGGATGACCGTCCCGGGGGCACAGTAGTACTGGCGGAGACTGGAGGAATGTCGTGACAGAGCAGGTGACGGCACGGATCGGCATCGACAGCCGAGGCGTCCTGGGGCGCGTTGATCGTGCCATCTACGGTCACTTCCTGGAGGGCAACTTCTTTGGCAACATCCAAGGCGGTGTCTTCGATGAAGGCTCGCCGCTGGCGCTGACTGAGACCGGACCGCGCAACGGGTTGCGCCGCGACGTAGTTGAGGCTTGTCACGAGCTTGGCGTGCCAGTCGTCCGCTGGCCGGGTGGCAATTATGCCTCAGCCTACCACTGGGAGGATGGGATCGGTCCGCGTGACCGGCGTCCCCGGCGCCTGGAACTGACCTGGGGCGGGCAGGACGGCATGTCCAAAGAGGAGGACAACCACTTCGGCACCGACGAATTCCTGGCCTGGTGCGCCGCCGTCGGTGCCGAGCCCTACCTCAACAACCCCTGTCGGAGCGTCGAGGAAGCCGTGCGCTGGGTCGAGTACACCAACTACAATGGCGACTCCTTCTACAGTCGGCTGCGTGCCGCCAACGGTCATCCTGACCCCTACGGGGTGCGGTACTGGGGACTGGGCAACGAGGTCTACGGCCGGTGGCAAATGGGCCACCGCGACGCGGCACAGTACGCCGCCGACGCGCGCGAGCATGGCGTCTTCATGCGTCACGTCGACCCGTCGATCCAGCTCATCGGCGTCGGCTGTCCCAGCGAGGAGTGGACACGGACGCTCCTGCAAAAGGCCGGATCGCTCCTCGACTACGTCTCCATCCACCTCTATGGCGCCAGCCGGCACCTGTTCACGGCACCCGCCGGCAACGACGAGTACGAGATGACCGTGGCACAGCCGCTGTTCTTCGAAGCGGAATTGCGCGCCTACGCCGACCTCGTCGCTACGGAGGCGCAGCGCGCGGGCATCCAACGACCGCTGTCGCTGGCCCTGGACGAGTGGAACATGCGGCACTACGAACCGGCAGACTGGCCGGTGCCCAGGCCCGGGCAAGACGGCGGAATCGCGCCACGCCAGCTTCCCCTGACCGACCCCTCTACTGTGCAGCGGCTGCGGGTCAACCGCTGGAGCCCGCGCACATCGGCGGACGCGCTCTTTTACGCGGGCGTGCTGCACGTGCTCCAGCGCCAAACTGGCCACATCGTGCCGGTGCGTCTCGCCAATACCGTGAATCTCGTTAATGCGAACGGGTTGTTCGCGGTGCGCCCGGACGGACTGGTGAGGTCGACAATATACTACGTCTGGGAACTCTTCCAGAACCACACCGGCCCGATCGCCCTTTCTGCTGCCGTCGAAACGGCTGGCGAATTGCGGAGTGTGCGGTGGGGAGCAGAAGTCTCGGCCCAAGGGCTATTTAGGAGCCGATCTGCCTTCGTGCCCTATATTGACGCCGCTGCCACGCTGAGCGAGGACCGACGGACGATCCACCTTAGTGTGATCAACCGCCACCGCTCGGCGGCCATTACGACGCAGCTGGTCGTGGACGGCCGCCTGGAGCGGGTGCCGCCGCGGGCGAGCGTGGCGGCCTTGGGAGCCGACATTGACGACCCGCTGGCCGTGAACACGATCGAGGACCCCGACCGAGTCGTGACGCGCCAGCTTGGTACGGTCGATCTTGCTGAGGGCAGGTATACCTTCCCGCCACACTCTATCACCCTCCTGTCAATGCTTCAGGACTGGTGATTCTTAGTGCGACAACGGGGCTTGCTCGGTAGCGGTCAACGGAACCGTGGCCATGCCGCCATCTTGAGTTTGGGCGGTCGTCCGCGGCGTTTGGTATGAGCCAGGCTGGCAGGGCGAGCTGGTAGCACAGCAGCTCGTCCATGGATCGGCGGTCGTCAGTGAGGCCGGCGGCCAGCAGAAGTTGTGAGCGCAACCCAGCAGGAACATCCCGGCGACGAGGCGGACCTCCGTCTCGGCGTGCCCCGGGCGATGCGATGCGGTACGGCGACGACGTTGCGCTTGGTGTACTGCTTGACCACCTGACCCGACTGGAAGCCGGCGTCAAGCGCCAGGCGGGGCCGTTCGCGCCGGCCCGTGCGAATCGGATGGCGGAAGGGTCCCCAGGCCGACCAAATCGGCCTGGGGACTCGCCGTGTCACCGCCTCGGCCGGCGGCATCCCGCCCGACCATCCTGCTGCCGCTTTCGGAAATCGGCGCGATATGTTTCCAGCAAACCCAAGTCGCGCCAGCGGCGCGAGAGGTAGCTATCCGTCTTGGTCAAAGCCGCCGGCCCGGGAATTTCATGCACATCGTCGAAGCCGCGGGTGTGAACATACGGCTCGTGCTCCACGAGGCTGCGCCCCGCATCGTCCGGCCAGAAGTGCAGCTTGCCAATCGCTGCCGTGTGGTAGCCGGCACGCTGGAGCAGTTGCCCATAGGTCTCGTCGTCTTCGGGAAGATGTCCGGCGTTGTCCTGGATGTGGTGATTGTGTGGATAGAGTCCCGAGATCACCAATGCACGAGCGGGCATGCACAGTGGACTGGCGCAGTAGGCCCGTGTGAAGACCGTCCCCTCGCGGGCCAGCCGGTCGACGTTCGGCGTGCGGTACACCGGATGCCCGGCGAAACCGAGCGCGTCGGCACGCATTTCTTCCGGCATGAGGATAAGCACGTTGGGCCGTTGGCCCGCTCGCTGCATCAGTGTACCTTTCCAGATATGGTCCGGGGCACATGCAGAACGGGGTCCGCCAGGGCGCCGTACACAGCCGGTCGCCGCATCGACCGGAGCACGGCCTGCATGGTGGAACCTCGCCAATGCGCCCGGCAGTCATCGACATTGACGTCCGCCCAGATGACGTCCCGACCGCCATCGTTATAGGCCAGCGTTTTGCCCCAGGGGGCGGCGATCATGCTGCCTTCGTTTTCGTTGCGCGCTGCCGCGAGGTACAGATGGTTGTCAAAGGCATGGGCACACTGGGCGAGTTCCCAGCGCTGGCGATGGAAGCCAGCGTTGCCATGCACCCAGTTCGTTGCCCGGAAGTCGCCCATGATCGGCATGAGCACCACTTCCGCGCCGCGGACGGCTAGAATCCTGGCGGCTTCCGACGCGGCTGAATCCATGCAAATGAGCATGCCCACCCGGACTCCGTCAAACTCGTAGACCGGAAAGTCCTGGCCCCCCGTGATCCCCTGCCGCACCTCGCCGATGGCCAGGTGTACTTTCCGGTAGCTTCCGCCAATGGCGCCGTCACGATCAAGGAGTAAGGCCGTGTTGTAGACCACCTCGCCGCACGCTCCGGAGCGCTCGAACACGGAAAAGCAGATACCCATCCGATACGCCCGTGCCACCTCCTGAAATGGCTTGAGCCAGGTGCCGTCGAGTGGCACAGCATTGCGGTGCAGGGCGTCCGGGTCACGGTCGGGGCCTCCCCAGGTGAGTATCGTTTCGGGAAGGCACACCAGGTCGATGCCGGCTTCGCCGGCTCGCTTGCACTGGTCGAGGTAGTGTGACGCATTCGCCCCAGTACCCGCCCAGTGTGGTGGGCGGCCCGAGGCAATGCCCAGCCGCAACGTCCGGGCCGGGCGCGGCGCGACCGCCTGGAGACGCCAATCGTGCCAACGAACGCGCCCGGCAGAAGACCAGCGCAAGCCGCAGCGTATCCCGAGATGTATCGCGCCGGGCAGACATCGTAAGCGTTTGGCGAAGCGCAACTGAAGATTGGTCCCAGTCGAGCCTTCAGCGGCAACGCAAGCCTCAAGGAACACGGGGTCCCAGTCCAGCTCGGCGCCGGTGGCGCCATACCAGTAGGCCTCGACAACGAGCTCGTCGGGGCCACGCGTGAGATTGGTGCTATCTGCAGTCAGGTCGAAGAACAGTTCAGTATCCGGTGGCGCCGGCATGGCGTAGCGAAGTTCCCAACCGCCGTAACAGCCAACGCTGCCGTTGGATTCCGTCCATAACGCGGTCCCCGCGCCTTCGATCCAGACGCGCGGCGCGATCGCTGCGCGGCAGACCCAGGGCGCCACAGTGGGGCCCGATACGCGAACCGGCCGCGAAAGTGTTGGAGATGTTGCAGCCAGGATATCACCGACTGTACGCATACTTTGGCCCTCCAGGGCATCCCGCACGTAACGACGCGGCTTGACTATAGACGCTGGCCGAATGCATCGACCTTTGGCGCGTTGTGCGACGCCGTGCGCATCGCCGGATCGCCAGACCAGGCGGTCTGCTGCGTCTGGACCAAGCGGTCGAGCAGCAGTTCGGCGTGGCGTACGACCTCCTGGCGGTAGGCCGGATCGCTCGCCACGTTGGTGAGTTCGTTCGGGTCCGCCTGCAGGTCGTAGAACTCTACCGGCCGGCCGGCTCCGGAGAACACATACTTGTAGCGGTCGGTACGCAAGCACATCGAACGCCAGCGCTGGTGCTTCGGGACGTACTCGCAAAGGATCGCCTCCTTGCCTCCGAGCGCCGGGTCCGTCAGGTCTACCGCTTCCAGGATCGGGCGCAAACTGACGCCCGGCAGCGAAGGCGGCTGCGGGATGCCGGCGTAGTCCAGCATGGTCGGGGCCAGGTCCATGTGCTCGACCAGCCCGTCATAGTGACGCTGCTCCGGGGCGCCGCCGTTGCTCGGCACGCTGCCCGGTGGCACCAGCAGGTAGGGCACTCGCACCACCGGCTCCGTGAAGTTCTCCTTGCCGAGTTTGCCGAAGTCGCCCAGCATGTCGCCGTGGTCGGACGTGAAGATCACCAGCGTGTTGTCCCAGAGGCCACGGCGGGTGAGGGTCTCCATGATCCGGCCCACCATGTCGTCGATGAACGTCGTCATCGCCCAATAGTAGGCGGTGATCTTGCGGATGAGTGCTTCGCCATCGGGGCGGTCGAAGCGGCTGGGCCGGTCGCCCCCATCGACGCCCTGCTGCCGGGCATGCAGCAGCCGCGGCAGCGGCACGTCGTTGGGACGGTAGCGACTGGCGTAAGACTCCGGCGGGTCGTACGGTGGATGCGGCCCGCAAAAGCCGCACCAGGCGAAGAACGGGCGCTCGTGTGACCGTTCCAGGTAGTCCCAGGTCTGTTCGGCGATCCAGTAGTCCACGTACTCGTCTGCCGGCAGGACGTTCACGATTGCAGTCGCCTGCCCCCGATATTCCTCCTGTCGGCGCTGCGCGTACAGCGCCTCAGTAGCGCCTGGGTGCTTGCGCTCCAACCATTCGCCATAGACTGGTCCCAGTTGGGACGGCCCGAGCGGAGAACCTTCCGCGACGGTCCAGCGCGCTCCTTTGCCCATGGTGAGACCCAGTTCGTCGAGGCCCTTGGGAGGCAGCATGTGGATCTTGCCAAACGCGGCCGTTGCGTAGTCGGCCTGCTGCAGGCGCTCCATAAAGGTGGTTTCCCAGGGTGGCAGGCCGGGCGTGTCCCCTATGGCTTCCACCATATGGTCCACGCCGTGCTGGTGCACGTAGCGTCCGGTCTGGATGCAGGCGCGGCTCGGGATGCAGACCGGGTTCTGCACGTAGCCGTGGCAAAACGTCGTGCCCATGCCTGCCAGCCGGTTGAGGTTCGGCGTCTGTACCAAGGGGTTGTTCACGCTCAACGCGTCATAGCGTTGCTGGTCGGTCGTTATCAGCAGCACATTCGGCTGCCGGGGCGATGCGGTCATGCGCTCTCCTCGTCGATTCGATCCATGATGTTCGATCCTTGCCCCGGCTATTGCTTCGCCTGGCTCTTCAGCATGTTGTCCAGGGTCGGCGTGATCTTGGCGGCCACGTCGCTGGCGGAGGCCTGCCCATTCCAGGCCGGGGCGAGGCCATCGTTCATCACCTTACTCCACTGGTCCCAGCCTGGGACGTACCACCAGGGACTGAAGCCGTCGGTCGTGACGGTGTCATAGAAGGCCTCCAGGAAGCGGCTCGGCTTGCCGTCCGGCGGCAGGGCGTACTTGCCCATGGAGCGGCGACCTGGGTTCCAGACGCTATTCTGACCGATATACTTCTGCGCGTCGTCGGAAATCATGAACTTGGACCAACTCCAGGCTTCGTCGGGGTGCTTGGCGCCGCTGACAATGGCGAAGCCTTGCCCGCCAACGATCTGCAACCGCTGCGTGCCCTTCGGGACGGGTGCGACGTCGTAGTTCTGCACGGCGACACCTGGGGAGTGCTCAACCATTCATCAAGGGCAACTCGGCCGTTCGGAAGTGGTCACGGGTGAGCTGGGCCAGACGCATGCTCCCCCACGTCTGAAAGATCGGCTCAGCATAGGCCACGCCACAGCGCATGCCCCAGAAGCGATTCGCCGCCTGGACGACCTCCCGCATTTTCTGTTGGCCGGCATGGCTGAAGATGGGGCGCGTATCGGTGAGTGCTGCAAGCTTCTGGTCGAACACGTCGGAAATGTCGAACAGGAGATCCGGCGCATGCAGTTCTTCGGTGTCATATTCGATGGTGTACATCCAGGCGCTGCGGAGTTGACATGGCGGCGCATCGAATGCCATGCCCGGGTGACCGACATAGTACATCACATCCTTCATCACCTCGGATAAGTTGCGATGATCGGCGTGGGTGTCCCATGGGGTCGTAAAGAGGATGACGTTCGCCGCTAATTGCCGGAGCTCGTTCACCAGGCGGGTCTTCACCTCCCAAGAGGGGATGATGGTATTGCCAGGCAGGCCGAGGAACTTGGTATCCGCGCCGAGTACACGCGCGATATCCTCGCCCTCCTTACGACGGATCTGTTTGGCTTCCTCTTGTGCCGGTCCGGGTGTGCGCACCGTCTCTCCGTAGGTCACCGAGAGGATAGTGGCCTGGTGGCCGCGTTTCACGTAGCTGGCGATGATGCCACCGGCTCCCACGGCAACATCATCGGGATGGGCGCCCACGCCCACGATATGCAAGGGTGCTTCAGTGGCCACGGTGTCTCCTCATCAACTTCAATCGCCGGGTTTCAGACGAACTGCGGTAAAGACGACGCATCAACACGCAAGAACTCCGCTAATACTGCCTCCGCCTGTTCCAGAGCTTGGTATCTGTTGAATGCCGGACAAATCGGCCCACGCCAATCCTTGCCAAAGTTATGGCCATGTGCTTAGGCGCCGACATGGAGCGCCTTATCCAGCTTGATTTGCATGGCGGCTTGCGCTTTCTGCAACGAGGCCTGAATGCCCAGGTTGTTCTGGAGGATATCAGCGACCACGCCGATGATATCACTGCGCATGCCTCCTGCGCCCGGCGCCGCGATCAGCCAGTGGCGCCCCGGCATCTCCTCGCCCACCAGCTTCCGGAACGGATCGCCCTGGATGTATTGAGCGGAATAGGCGACCGATTGGCGGACGGGCACCCGATCGTAGCGCAGGGAGAATTTGAGATTGTTCTGCTTGGAGAGCAGGGCTTCCAGGAAGAGCCAGGCGCCGTCGGGTAGCTTGGCGCCCTTCGGCAGGACGAAGGTGTGGACGCCCCCGAATGTGACTCGCCGGCCGCCTGGCGGCAGCGGGTATGTCGTATAGCCAAAGTCCGGGCTTGCCTTGAACTTGGGGAAGGATTCGGCGCGCTCGGCGTTGGTGGCATAGTAGAGGCCCATGAGGTCGGTGGCGAAGAGTTGATTGGGATCGTGCCCCTTCTGAAAGGCCTGGAGGGCGGGCCAGCCTCCTTGCTGGTTGATGATCTTCTGCAGCCAGGTCCAGGCGTTGAGGCCGGCATCGTTGGCGATGGTAACTTTGGCGCCATCCGTGCTGAGCAGTTCACCGCCAAGTTGCCAGAAGGGAACCAGCCAGAGGTTACCGATGCCACTGCCAATGAACGGGGAGAAGCCGGCGACCGTGATGTCCTGACCGTTCCGTTGCAGCGTCTTGCCGATGGCCGTTTCCAGGTCGTCCCACGTTTTGGGAGGTTGGTGAACATCAAGGCCCGCCTGCTTGTAGCGACCGGCGTTGAGATACATGATCCGAATGTCGGGGGCGTAACCGATACCGAACAGCTTGCCCGTCCAGGTGGCATCGGCAAGGAGCGACGGCCACAGGTCCGCTTTGTTGATGGCCGTCGATTTGGCGAGGTACGGATCGAAGGAGCTGGCGGCGCCCGCCAGGGCTAGCCCCTGCGGCAAGATGCCATTCACGTCGTCCAGGTCCGGCGGAGTCCCTCCGGCCGCCGTGACTTGCAGTTTCTGGCCGTCGAAGTCGTCGATCGGGCTGAAAGCAACCTTGAGGCCGGGGTGCGTGCTCTCCAACTCCTGCACAATCTGGCCGCCCACATCCTTATCGAACGGGAACACTGCTTCACCCCAGACCTCGACGGTGCCGGTGAGCGCCTTCGGCTGAGCGGTGGCAGCGCCAAGTGGACGCGCGCAGGCGGTCAGCAACGGCAGGGAAGCAAGGGCCGTCAGTCCGGACACTGCGAATCGAAGGAGAGCACGGCGGCTCGTCATCACCCCACGTGTCAGGACACTGTTCATGGGAACCTCCCGTCACACCTTGCGTTGATCGCGAAGGCTCGGCTGCTCCGATACGAACCGACTCCCGTCTGTTCGCCCCGGCATGTCCTCCCTCGTATCTGGCCCGGCTGCCGCCGGCTCCATACGAACGTGGCATCGGGGACAGCAGTCGCGCTCCTCACTCAGTGCCGACATTCGTTCGTGTCGTCAACAAATGCACTGTACCCAACGCGACGGTACTTGTCAAAGTGGTAGCCGGTCTTGCCCGCACGACGACACCCCGAAGCAATTGACAGTGAGGAAGAGCTAGGCTATGCTCGTTTTAGTTTGAAACACGTACGAATTTCCGCCGATTCGAGAGTAACCCCGTGAACGAAATCGGTATTGCCGGCTGGGCTTTCCGCCGGAATGCGGGGCGTGGGGGCTTGGAAAGGGGAACGGCATGCGTGGGCGTCGATTGATCATGCGGCAGCCGCTTGCCGTGGACCTGGAGGACTTTGAGTTGGACGAGCGTTCCCTCCATTCGGGCGACCTCCTGGTCCGCAACCGGTTCACAGCGATCAGCCCAGGCACGGAGCTGGCAAGCTTCACAGGCCTGGCCCTGGAGAGCGACGTCAGCGACTATGGCAAGTATCCCTTTCGCCCGGGCTATGCAGCCGTCGGTGAGGTGATCGCAGCCGGCCCGGACACGCCGCGCTTTCCAGTTGGGCAACACGTGCTCCACAGCAGCGTCCACGCTTCGGTGGCGATTGTGCGCGCGGACGCCGTGGCCGTGCCGGTCCCCGCCGGCGTGCCTCCCGACGCCGCCGTCTTCAGCCGGCTGGCGGCAATCAGCATCACAGCGCGACGCCTCTCCAGTGCTGAGCCCGGCGAGACCGTCGTCGTGATCGGCCAGGGGATGATCGGCAACCTGGCGGCCCAGCTCTTTCGTCTCAGTGGTGTTCGCGTCCTGGTAGTGGATCCGAATGAGAGCAGGCTCCGGATCGCGGCGGTCTGCGGTCTGGAGGAACAACTCCGGGCGGTCGAACAGGTCCTGGCCGCCACCGGCGGCGCTGGGGCTGAGACCGTCGTCGATGCGACGGGGCTTCCCGATCCCGTCGCCGCCGCTATCGACGTGGTAGCCCGCTTCGGCGAGTTGATCCTGCTGGGAACACCGCGTGGTCGGCCTCGTGGCGACGTCAGCTTCACCCATTTCGTCGGGACGGCGCACACGCGGTCGATTCGCATCATCGGCGCCCATGCCTCAACGAGTCCCCAGCAGGACGGCACGGCCCTGCCACGCGTGCCGGTGCGGCTAAGTATCGAAGCTAACCTGCGCTACATCCTGGACTGCATGCGCGAGCTGCCCAACGCGCTGCGCCTCCAGGTCGCCCCCCTGCGCACGCACACCTTGCCGCCGGAGCGGGCGACCGAGGCCTATGCTGGGCTCCACGAGCATCCCGACGTGTACCTCGGCGTCGCGTTTGCCTGGAGTTGACTCTACAATAATGGGGGTCCGACTTTGTGCGGCTCCACGCCTCTGCATATATGGAACGGAAAAGCGATGGCACAGTATCCGGTCAGCAGTCGTTTGCTCCCTCGGCGACACTTCGTGGTGTCGGCATGCGGGTTGAGCGTTGCCGTCCTACTGTCGGCCTGCGTGGGCAGCGCAGGCAGCGAGTCGTCGCAAGCGGCCACAACGACAACTGGCTCAGCAGCGCCCTCGGTGACAGGTGCGGCGAAGGCGACCAGCACCGCGGGCCCGCCCTCGGCATCGGTCACCGCCAGTTCGGCTTCGGCCGTTGCGCCTGCCTCGACATCCACCATCCAGTCCACCAGCAGCGTACTGGCGACGCAGGCGCCGAAAGCTGGGACCACCAGCCTACACGTGATGGACTTCGACATCGTGGGGACGCCGCAGGTAAAGGCGCGTTGGGAGAAGACGAAGACGGCCTTCCTCCAAAGCAATCCGGAAGTGACGATCCTGGAGGATTTTACGAACACCTTTGCTGCCAAGCTGCCCGTGCTCGTATCGAGCGGCACGCCGCCGGATGTGGCGCGAATTCGCCGGCAGGCCGAGTTCCCATCCTTCGCCCCCCACGGCGTGCTGGTCGACCTCACTCCCTCCATTGCGCGCAGCAAGGTGGTCCCGAAAGGAGACTTTTACGCGAGTGCTCTCGATATGCAAAGTATCTCCGGGAAAATCTACACCTTACCGGATGTCCTCGACTACTCCTTCCTGTACTACAACAAGAACCTGTTCGATGCACAGGGACTCAATTATCCGGATCTGACCTGGGACTACCAGGACTGGCTCGACGCAGCGACAAAGCTCAACAAGTACCAGGACGGCGGTTGGACTCAGGTTGGCGGGCGCGTGCCGTCCTTCTGGACTGTCGAGTACGCCGGCAACGTGGGGCAGCTCTTGTGGCAAGGTGGTCCCACGCAGCCCGGGGTCTGTACTCGGGTCAACTACGATCAACCGGGCGCTATTCAAGCGTACGAGTGGTACCAGGGCATCACGTGCAAGAGCCATGTGAGCCCAACGGACGCCGAGAACGCCAAGCTGAAGCTCGACTTTACGAGTGGCAAAGTCGCCATGCTGCTGTCGTTCGATCAACGCCAGGACTTCAACACGGCGATTAAAGGAGCCTTCGACTGGGATTGCACGTTAGAGCCGCTGGGAGATAAGACCAAGCCGCGCATTGAAGGACTGGTCGGCGAAGGAGTGGCCATCTTCAGCCTCTCGAACGTGAAGGATGTCGCCTGGAAATACCTGGAGTTCACCAATGACCCATCCACGCTCCTGCAGCAGGTTCGGGACGACGGCGCCACCAGCGTCTACGCGAACCGCAAGGTCCAGGAGTCGCCGGAGTACAACGCGAGCACGATTCCACCGAGCAACAAGAAGGTGATCGTCGACGGAATCGCCGCCGGGCGGTTCTTTCCGCAGCCGTCCTGGGAGATGAAGGGCATGAATATCGCCTGGCCGACTGCACCGGCCACACCGAATCCTGCCATTTGTGGAGGAGCTGTGCCGGTGTTGGCAGCTAACCTGAACAAGCAGTTGACCGACAACTTGCAGGCGCACGGCGTGGCACTCTGTCCGTAGGCGAGCGCGAGCCTGGCGCCACCTGGACCAACGGGGCCAATCACGAGGTTGGCGTCCGACAGGAGCAAGTGAGGAGGAGTGTCGTGACAGGGCAGCCCAATGTCGTCTTCATCCTGGCGGATCAGCACCGCTGGGATTTCTTGGGGGGCGAGCGCAACGGCGTGACCTTCACGCCCAACCTGGACCGCCTGGCGGCGGCAGGCACACGCTTTCGCGCCGCCTACTGCACCGCGCCGCTCTGCTGCCCCTCCCGCGCCGCCATAGCTTCCGGCCGCTACGGGATGAACACGGGCTGTTTCACCAACTTGCATCAGTTGCCGCCGGGCACACCCTCCTTCGTGCAGCAGTTCCGCCAAAGCGGCTACCGCACCTGCGCCATCGGCAAGACGCACATGGAGATCCACGCCTACGACTCGGACCTCTGCTCTGATCAGCACCGGGCCTTGATGGACTCCCTCGGCTGGGATGAGATCTGCGAGACGTCGGGCGATGACATGTTCCGCACCGGCATCCGCTGCGCCTTCAGCGACTTCCTGAAAGCCAATCATCAGCTTGATGCTGCCCTCGCCTTCTATGATCACTGGGGCTATTTCATGGATGCCAGCCATCGGGGTGATCCCAGCTTTCTGTCCCACACCTGGACGCTGCCCGAGGCCTTCCACGGCACTTCCTTCATTGGCGATCAGGCGCTAGCGTGGCTGCGCGGACGCGATCAGGGGCAGCCCTTTTTCTTGCAGGTCGGCTTTGCGGCGCCGCACTCGCCGGTGGCGCCCGTCGCGACCTACCTGGACCAGTACGGCCAGTCGGCGGAGGCAGCGCCCTGGGGCGTCACTTCGGCGCCGGCCTGGCTGCCGGAGGGCCGGCGGGGCTACCGTGCCACGATCAGTCAGGTCGACGCCTACGTCGGCCAGATTCGCGACTGCCTGGCCCAGCAAGGTGTCCTGGAGAACACGATCATTGTCTACACCGCCGACCACGGTGAGATGGCGGGCGATCACGGGCGATTCGGCAAGACCACCTTCTACGAAGCGAGCGTGCGCGTGCCGATGCTCTTCGCCGGTCCCGGCATTCAAGGCGGCCAGGAGAGCGCAGCCCTCGTGGAGCTGCTCGACGTGGGCCGGACACTGAACGAACTCTGCGGCGTCACGCCCCATCGGCTGGACCAGGGGCACAGCCTGCTGCCTGTCCTCAGCGGCGCCCAGACGGCGCATCGTGCCACGGTGTACGCGGAGATGGGCTGCGACCGCATGCTGCGCGACGAGCGCTACAAGCTGGTCTGGGGCGATCCCTCGCTTGATACCAGGAAGCTCGGCCGGCTGCACCTGGACAAGCCGGTGAACATCCCGCCGAGTCCCGCTGCGCTCTACGACCTGCAGGAGGATCCGCACGAGCTGCGCAACCTGGCCGGGCTGCCGGAATACCAGGCCACCTTACAACGGCTGCAAGAGCAACTGCTGATCCGGCTGAACGAGAACACCCAGACGCAGCCCTACCTGAGCCGTGGCGAGTACCGACCGTTGCGGATATAGTGGTGCATCGATCAAGTCTGGCGCAGTTCGTGGGTAAGACGGCCGGCGACTAAAGTCGCG
>DHIZ01000293.1:9653-23401 GCA_002404055.1 Chloroflexi bacterium UBA4733 | reverse complement strand
AGCCGCGACTTTAGTCGCCAGGCAAGCGTTGGCAATGTGGAAGGAAGACTCACGTGAGATACCAGATGTGGACCCGGCGATACCTCTTGCGGACTACTGCCGCCCTGGCCCTCGGCAGCGCCGGAGCAGCGTTGCTCTCGGCGTGCGGCGGCACGGCGACCGCCACCACGAGTGGCACGACCAGCGCCGCAACATCCACCGGTACCGGCAGCGCCGGGTCAACGGTGAGCGCCGCAGTGGTTTCCAGCAGTGCCGCCACAACAGCGGCCACGGTGAGCACGTCCGCCAGCACGGCGAGTTCCGCGCCCGCTGCGAGCGTCGGTACGCCGGCCGCCGGAACCGTGGCGTTGCGCCTCGGCTCCTGGCTGGTGCGCGAGACCAATAAGGCGGTGTACAACGACCAACTGATCGGTCCGTACCAGAAGTTGCATCCCAACGTGAAGCTCACTGTGGAATACACCTCGGGCACGAACACGCACATCACCAAGATGCTGGCCGAGACGGCCGCTGGAGACCCGCCCGACATCATCGAGGTGGACTTCGACGACATCCAGAGCTTTGGCGATAAAAAGGTGCTGCTGCCACTCGACCCGCTGATCGCGCAGACGAAGATCGACGTCAACAACTACGTCAAGGCGGCGCTCGAGCTGGGCCGCTACCCGCAGAATTCGGGGACCTACTGGGCCTGGTCGACGATGCTGGCGATCGGGGTGCTCTACTACAACAAAACCATGTTCCAAAACGCCGGACTGCCGCTGCCCGGCGACAGCCTGGACTACCAGACCACGCTGCTGGACGCGGCCCAGAAGCTCAGCAAACCGGGGGTGGACGAATCGAGCTCCTTCTGGGGGTTCGATGTCAACTACTTTACGCGCAGCTTCCTGTTCTCCTGGGGCTTTCAGGAGGTGAGCGCGGATGGCAAGAAGGCGCTCTTTGACTCGCCGGAGTCCATGACGGCGCACCAGTTCTGGGTTGACCTCGCCACCAAGTACAAGGTCAGCACGCCGAGCGACGTCAATAAAGTCTTCAACGTCGGCAGCCCCTTCGAGACTGGTCATCTCGGCATGAGCATTGACGGATCGTACGAGATCCAAACGTTTCAGCAACGCAAGTCGTTGGACTGGGACGTGGCGGTGCCGCCGAAAGGACCGGGGGGGCAGTTTTCGGTAATCAAGGGTGCGCCTTCGCATGGGCTGTCGCCGTTGAGCAAGCACCGGTCGGACGCCTGGGATTTCATGAGCTGGTGGATCCTCAATGAGACGCCGGACCAGGTGGTGAACCCCGGCAACTTGCCGTCGCGGCTGACGGCGCTGCAAGGTTGGGCGGCGGCGCAGCGCAAAGCCAATCCGGTTCCGGCCGGCATCGCCAAGCTGGTGGACATCGCCAGCAAGAACGGTCAGTCGGTGCAAATCCCGCCGCACTCCAGCGATGTCTGGAGCGCCTATACCAAGGTGCGCGCCGATATCCTATCCGGGAAGACAGCGGTGGCCGATGGGCTGCACGCGGTGACCCAGCAGGTCAACGGCATCCTGGCGCAACCATGACCGGCATGACCGCGTCCCCGAATATCCTTCCAATCACGGCCAATCACGGAGGAGTCGCTGCATGACGACTGTGACCACCTGGCGACCACTGGAGCGGTTGGCCGGGCTGGGCGGGCTCATCCTGGACTGGCAGAGCTGGCAGCCCGCCGGAGAGGCGCCGGCACTGGCCGCAGACATCGCAGCGCTGGTGAGTGCTGACGGCCTGCCCATCTGGGCCGGCGCTCAGGTGCAGCGCCACGCCGTGCGCGACGCAATCGGGTTGAACTGCCGGAGTTGGCCGCTCAACGGAGGCCGCTACGTTTACCTGGCGGCCCGCCTGCGCGCCGAGCGGGCACTGCAATGCAGGCTACGGTTGGGTTCCTACCTCGGCTACCGCGTGTGGCTGGACGGTGTGTTCGTCGCCTCGGCGGCGCCTGGCCCGTTCTTCGATCTGGACGACAACTGCTGCTTGCTCAGTCTCGCCGCCGGCGAGCATTCGCTGCTGATCGAGCTAGACCGCACGGAGTGGGAGACGATCTTCCACGTCCAGGCATCGCAGCCCGATGGCAGCGATCTCGCCGCAGAGGCGGTGCAGGTGGCGGACTGCTCGCCGGAGCCGACGGCGCCGAGTGCTGTCCCGCCAGCATTCGCCTTCTACAACGAGCAGTTCAACCGGCCCGGCGCGTGGTCCCTGGGTCGCTCCCAGGCAGAGCACGGCCCAGGGACGGAGGGGCAGGGATACAGCGACTGGCGCGGTTGGAGCGACGGCTTCCGGCGGCAGTACGCGGCGTTGCTCGACCTACCGCCCGCGGCGCTGGCCGGCGCGGAATTGCTCGCGCGGGAGCCGTGGCAGGGCGTCTGGCGAGAGCGCCTCCTGCTGCACGGCGGGCTGACCGGTCCCATACCGCTGGACGTGCTCGTGCCGGAGGGTGACGGAGTGCGGCGGCCGGGGCTGCTCTGCATCCACGGGCACGGGGCGGGCAAGGCCGACGTCGTCGGCGTGACGGCCACCGACCCGGCGCAGGCCGAACGGATCGCCGCCTCGAACTACTCTTACGCGCTGCAGTTCGCCCAGCGCGGCTACGTCACGCTGGCGCCCGACCTGCGCGCCTTCGGCGAGCGTGGCGATGCTCCGCGACAACGCGGGGGGCGTGACCCTTGCGACAACTCCTATTTCAAAGCAGCGCTGCTCGGGCTGACGCCGCTGGCGCTCGACCTGACAGACCTGCGGCTGGTCGTCGATTACGCGCTGCAACGGCCGGAGATCGCTGCCGAGCGCTTCGGCTGCGTCGGTCTCTCGCTGGGCGGGCGGATGACCATGTACCTCGCCGCGCTGGACGAACGGATTGGCGCGGCGGTGGCGAGTGGGGCGCTGAACACGCTGCGCGAGCGGCTGACCTCCTACGCCGGGTGTGGCTCGCAGTTCCTGCCGGGCCTGTTCCGCCTGGGGGACACGCCGGAACTGTTCGGGCTGATCGCGCCACGGCCGCTGCTGCTGGAACTGGGTACGCAGGACGGCACCAGCCCCGAACTCTACGCCACCGAGGCCTACCGACAGATCGAGCGGGCCTATGCGCTGGCGAGAGCCGAGGAACGGCTGGAGATCGACATCTTCGCCCGTGGCCACCGCTTCAGCGGCCGCAAGGCATTCCCCTTCCTGGAGCGCTGGCTGAGGCCGACTGCGCGCTGATGCGCTGCCCAGAGGGCGACCCACGATCTCCTGTCGGCTATGTCATCGCAGCCATTTGCCGACGGCGGCGACCAGGACGATACTGGCCTCGCCGCGGCAACCGTCCGCTCATTGGAACAGGCGCCCGGAGAAGATGAGCAGGCCAAAGCAGAAGAGGTTGAAGGTGAGCGCCAGGCCGATCAGGTCAGTACGCCAGCCGATGGGGACAATCCGGCGCTGCCGATTGGCGCGCCCGACGACATCGTAGAGCACCATCATGCCGCCCTGGTAGAAGCCGTAGACGATGTAGTGCGGCAGCAGCCCGTGCCAGAAACCCATCAGGCCGAAGGTCAGCACCAGGGCGACGTGGTTGGCGCGGTTGCGGTCGCCGCCAAACCACCTGCGACGCGTCGCCAGCAGCAGAAAGCGCATATACACGTGGTCGCGCAGCCAGAAGGAGAGCGTCATGTTCCAGCGCGTCCACATCTCCCGAAAGTCGCGGCTCAGGAAGGGGGCATTGAAGTTCTCCGGCACGCGGATGCCGAAGAAGCGCGCCGTGCCGATGGCGAAAGCGCTGTAGCCGGCGAAGTCGAAGAAGAGGTAGAAGCTGTAGGCGTACATGTAGCGCAGCAACCCGCCGATGCCGGCCATATAGGAACTGGGAACCAGCCAATGGCGGTAGATCAGGTAGGCGACGATGAACTTGTAGACGAAGCCCTGGACGATGCGCAGGAGACCTGCCTCGACATCGGCCAGATAGGTCGCCCGCCGCGGAGGCAGCCCTTTGAGGTTGTCCAGGAAACGCCGGTAGCGGTCGATGGGACCGGCACTGATCGTGGGGAAGAACAGCAGGTAGGTCGCAACGCCCCCTGCCGAAGGCGGCTCCTTCGCCAGGCCGTCGTGGATGGCGACAATGGCGTCAATCACGCGGAACGTCATGTAGGAGATGCCCAGGAAGCCGAAGGCATCGAACAGCCCGGCGCCAGGCAGCAGACCGTTCACCGTGCCCGTAGCGGCGGCCGTGGTGCTCGAGCCGGACACGAGCCAGTGGTGGGCCGCCAGCAGCGGATAGAGCTTGACGGCCAGCAGCGGCAACAAGGCCAGCACCACTGCCAGGTAGAAGGGCGCCTGACGTTTGCCGCGCCGGCGGATGGCGGCAAACGTCAGCACCAGCAGCACGCTCCCCACCGTGTAGGCGGTCAGGAAGTTGAGCTGCTGCCGGCCGGCGGCCTGAGCGGCGGCGCTGCCCAACGGGTTGAGGTACTGGAAGAGCAACGCGAGGAGGCTGATGAGCAGGAGAGCACGCCAGCCGAGCAGCCGCAACAGACCGAGGAGGAGCGCCAGGGCGAGAGGGTAGAGCAGAAAAGAGAAATAGGTGAAGGAATCGTAGGGCGTCACCGCGGCAACGCTTCCAGCGCCCGCCGGTCCAGCTTGCCGTTGGCCGTGAGTGGCGGCTGCGCCAGCAGTTGGACGCGGCGCGGCAGCGCGTAGGCGGGCAGCTTCTCCGCCAACCGAGCGCGCACGTGTTGCGTCAGCGCCAGCCCTGTGTCGGGAAGTGCGCCCGTAGCCGGCTGCTGCGCCGGCACGACCAAAGCCAGGAGGGAATCGGGACGGCCGTCACGCTCGACAACAAGCACGGCGGCATCGGCCACGCCTGGAATCTGGCGCAGATGGTTCTCGATCTCCTCCAGTTCCAGCCGGTAGCCGTGCAGCTTCACCTGACGATCCAGCCGTCCCTGGCAATACAGCAGGCCGGAGGCGTCGAAATGGCCGAGATCACCAGTGCGGTAGGCCTGGCCGCCGGCGGGCAAAGCGAGAAAAGGACCAGGCATGCTGCCGTTCTCGGTGTCGCTGAGGTAGCCGAGGGCGACCTGAGGGCCGGCGATGACAATCTCGCCGCATGCGCCGGCCGGCAGGCGGCGCAGCGACGCTGCCGGGTCGGCAATCCATACGTCCATGCCGGGCGCCGTCCGGCCCACCGGCAACGGCTGGTCCGCCTCAAGCATGCCAGGCGTGAGGCGCACGGCGGTCACGGCCACGGTAGCCTCCGTTGGACCATAAGTATTCCAGACCGCGGCGGCAGGGAAGCGCCTCTGCAGCTCGCGCGCCACGGCAGGCGGCAGCGTCTCGCCGCAGAAGAGGAAACGTCGCAGTGCCGGCAGCATTGTCCGGTCAAAGGTAGGTTCGGCCAGGCAGAAGCGGGCAAACGACGGTGTGGACACCCACGTCGTCAACGGCGTGTCCCGCAGCCGGGCGAAGAGGCGGCGGGGATCGGCGATCTCTTCTCGGCTGATCGAGCAGAGGGTACCGCCGGTGAGGAGGGCGCCGTAGAGGTCCATCACCGACAGGTCGAAGTTGAAAGGCGCCTGATTGAGGAACGTTTCGCCGCCGGGCGTGAACTGCTGGCTCTCGAGGAGCCAGGCGGCGAAGTGCGCCAGTCCCCGATACGGGATCGGAACGCCCTTCGGATCGCCGGTCGTGCCGGATGTAAACATGATGTAGGCTGGATCGTCCGGGCGATCAGACAACCGCTCCGGCGGCTGACTCGCAAGCGCGAGGCGTTCCACCGCTTCCGCCAGGGGGTCGAGGGCAACGACGGGAATCGCGCGCTGCGCCAGATCGTCTGCCAGCGGCGGCGGCAATGCTTGCGCCGCGATGACGATGCCGGGGCGGGCCAGATCGAGGATGCGCACGATGCGTGCGGAGGGCGCCGAGGTGTCCACCGGCACGTACGGCCGGCCACAGCGCAGGCCGGCCAGGAAGCCGGCGAGCAGCGCCGGCTCTTTGTGGCCATAGAGCAGCAGCGGTCCCGTGCTCTCGGCAAGCGGACCGGCAAGTAACCGCGCGCGCCGCAGCAACTGGCCGTAGGTCAGCCGCCCGGCGGGGCTGATCACTGCCGGACGCTCCGGGTCGGCCATCGCGACGATGCGAGAGAAGAGTGACGTTGGGCCTGGCATCATCAGAACCCCTGGTAGATGAAGGGCGGCGGCGTATACGTTGCGCCGCCGTAGAGCACGATCAGCGCGGCGATGACGGCGAGGAAGTAGAGCGTCAACGCCGGGAGGCGCACCAGGTCGTGCGACCACAGGCGGCAGGTCAGGGTCCACGCTGTCGCCAGAGGCGGCAGCCGGTCCAGCCACCACGCCGTCGTCTGCCGCTGCATCATGCTGGTCAGACCTTCTGGTACTGCTCGCTGGCGAGCCGGCGCTCGATGTCGGCGACAAGCTGTGCCGGCGTTGCCCAGGCTTGCGGATCGAACTCGGCCGGCGAGACAGTGAGACCAAACTCCTCGTCGAGCGCAACGATCAACGTGACCGTGCCGAGCGAGTCCAGTAACCCGGCGCCGTAGAGCGGCAAATCCGGCTGGCTCAACACATCCTCACTCTCCGTCGCTTGCCGAAGCACGCGGAGCACCCGCTCCCGCACGGTTCGTTCCATTGACATTCCCTCCTCAGTGTTGCTGCACATGACTATCCGCCGCCGGCTGAGCAGGCCCCTACTGTGGCCGGGCTGGGCAGACTGGCCGGTGGCGACTGCTGGTTCAGCACGTCCAGGGCCTGATGAATAGCGATATTCGACTGGCCGTGCCAGAACAGGTCCAGGGCGCGATTGGCAAAGATCCAGCCGCGTGGCGTGAAGTGCGCGCCGGTATCGTTCAGGAAGAAGCGATCTTCGTCATGCGACTGGTAATCGACCGCCGGCACACCGGCCTGCTGCGTCACCTGCATGAACCTGGCGTAGTAGCCCTGGCGCGCCTCCTGAGAGATGGTGGTTTCGTCATCGTAGATGCCCGGCATTGGGACGCTGGAGACGAACGGTTGCGCGCCGAGTTGGCGGAGCGCTTCCAGTTCCAACTGCAGGTCGGTCCACTCGGCGGAGTGCAGCATGCTCTGCTCCCAGCCGGTGGGATAGGGGTAGAGCTCGCCGTTGCGGTTGGTCGCCCCGTTGCAATAGAGTTGGAGGGCGGTGCGAAAGGGCTTCTGCTGGCGCAGCGTGTTGAAGATGGCAGTCGGATAGCCGAAGGGATCGCCCGCAGCTCGTGCCGCAGCGATCTGCGTGCCCTGCCGAACCAGGGCCGGCCAGTTCAGGGAGCGAGGCTGTGGCGAGGTATTGCGCTTGAAGGTGGGGTGCTGCTGGATGAACTGCACGGTCTGGTAGGCGTCCTGCATCTGCTTGACCCAGGCATCGAGCCAGCCAACGGGCCGCAGGGTGTCGTACGCGGCGAGCGCGCGCGGTGTGCCGCGGGCGAGCGTCGTCAGGCCGAGCTGGAGCAACGGCTGGCCGCTCAGTGACTGCGGATAGGCGAGCATCCGGCGCGCACCCGCTTCGCGCAGTTGTAGGGAGAGCGGCGACTGATAGACAAACATCTCGGCGATCTCCGGCGAAAAATTCCCGTCATAGGGTGTCGGAGCCAGACCACCACGTCCGAAAAACCAGCCCGGCGAGTCGGAGATCACCAGTTTCTTGCCCTTGAGGGCGTCGCCCAGGGCGCCGAAGGTTTCCAGGAAGAAGAGGTCGGCCGTACCCGCCCGCCCGACGGCGAAGAGGTCGAAACCGGTGGGCATCTGGGCGAACAGTTGCGTCCCTCGGTAGGGGTCGCCGCAGCAGTACAGTTCAGAACTGCCGTAGATCGGCAACCAATCGCCGCTGGCATACGCGGCCCGCTGGAACGTGAGGTCTTCCCACTTGATCGGCAGGGCTTGCAAGTTCACGGCCTGCAAGTACTGGCCGGCCAGCGTCACGGCGTAAGACTGGTACATCAGCGCACCGCCGACGGTGATCAGCAGGGCGAGGGCAGCCGCCAAGAAGCCCACCGGCCGCCGCTGAGAAGCCCCACCGGGGGGCCGCTGCTCGCCAGGGTGATCGGGATTCGGCATTCGCTCTGACGCCCATCCTCGTCGCTACATCCGGCCGCAGACGCACCCAGCCGGTGTGTCCTGCCATGGCCGCATCCTATAGTGAAGCCACGATGGGATCTACATGGCCCAGCGCGTGACGACTGCGGGTTTCATCGTGGCTTCACTATAGTGTCGCACGGGAGGGTTAAGAATTGCTTGCTATGGGGCTTGCGAAAGCGGGGCGCACCGCAAGATGCCTCGTAGACCAGTTGTAGCGGCCCAGCAGGGCCTTCGCGCCATTGGGGGCCAGGTATTGGCTACTCGCCTTTCAGCCACTCGCGGCGCTTCCCTTGCGCATCCACGAACGGATAGAGCTCGCCGCACTGCCGCGCTTCCTTGATGTAGGCACGGCGGGTGGCCTCGCTGTAGAGCACGGCAACGTGTTGGCGTAACAGCGGTGACGGCATGCCTCAGCTCCCGTCGCTGCCGGGTACGCCGGACGGCGTCGCGTAGACCGCGCCGTGGTCGGCGACAACGCGGCCGGAACGCAGTACCTGGCGTGTCCGGCTCAGCGCGCGAATGTCCTGTTCGACGTTGCCCTCGACGATCAAGAGATCGGCTGCTTTTCCCGGCGCCAGGGTACCGGTGATCCCATCGATGCCGATGGCCTCGGCCGCGCGGGCGGTGCAGGCGTGAATGGCCTCCGGCAGCGAGAAGCCGCCGTAGCGGATCGCCGCGATGATGCTGAAGGGAAAGGCTTCATAGGTGGTGATCGGCGCGATGGCGTCGCTGTGGAGGACGATCTTGCTGCCCATCTCCCGCATCTGGCGCAGGATCTCGTAGCGGCGGCGCAGCTCCCCGTCTAACTCGGCAAAGGGTTGGTCCGCTATCGCCGCCTGTTGTTGCGGTCCGGAGAGCGTGATGCCGATATACACGCCGGCCGCGTTGAGTTCGCGCGTCAGGTCTTCGTCGAAGCACTGGCCCGCTGGCGTGTGCCAGTTGCAGTGCTCGATCATGCCGATTCCCGCTTCCAGACAGGCGCGTTGGCCCTTCGGCGAGTGCGAGTGGGCGGTGACGCGCCGCTGCAAGCGGGCCGCCTCGCGGACGATGGCGCGCAGCTCGGCCACCGTATATTGCGGCTCGTAGATGTTGCTGGTCGGCGTCATGCCGCCGCCGGTGGACATAACCTTGATAAAGTCGGCGCCGGCCAGCACCATGCTGCGGGTGGCCAGGATGACTTCCTGTTCCGAATCGGCCTGTTGCCCGAGCCAGTGACAATGGCCGGCCGTCGTGGTGATCGGCATGCCGCAGGCCAGAACGCGCGGCCCGTTGATGAAGCCGCTGGCGATGAGCTCGCGCAGGCGGAGGGCCACCAGCCCTTTCGCGCCGCAATCCCGCACGGTGGTAACCCCGGCGGCGAGGCAGGCCTGCGCCGCCTGCACCGCCCGGATGCCCAACGTCGCCTCGTCGTCGCTCACCAGTTGCTCGATCACGGCTGGCGAGGTGGCGGCGGTACGGGTGTTGAAGGTGAGGTGGACGTGGCTATCGATCAGCCCGGGCAAGACGCTGCCGTCGCGCGCATCGATGATCTGCTCCGGCGGGGCATCGACCGTAGGAGCATCCGCCGGCGGACCGACGTAGGCGATACGGCCATCGCGAATCACGATGACCATGTCCTGACGCGCCGCCGCGCCGCTGCCGTCGAGCAGAGTGCCGGCTCGGATCACCTGCACGGTATGTGTTGCCATATCTGCCTTTCCTCTTTGCCAAATGGGGGTCGCGCCGGTCAGGTTATATCGAACTCTTCCAGGCGCTGGGCGACAGTGATCGCCGTCTGCGGGTCGAGCGCGCGGAAGACATCAACCATCAAGGCGATGTCGGGGCCGATGGCGGCGCGCGGCGCACGAGTCGTCCCATGTTGGCTGGAACAGCGTGATCTCGATGCCGGTGATCTTCACCGCGCCAGCACCGCCTTCCGTGCCGCCGGCTGCAGGATCTCGCCCATGATCTGCAGCGCCTGACGGACGCCGTCGCTGGTGACGCCGTAATGGGTCACCAGCCGCAAGCGCCGGCTCTGGCCACGCGGCGCGCTCACCAGGACGCCCCGCTCCGCCAGCGCCGCCACGAACTGCGCGGGGGTTATGGCGTCGGTCACCATGTCGACAAAGAAAATGTTGGTCTGCACTTCCTCGCGATCGAGCGCCAGCCCGGCCAGGCGACGCACACCGTCGGCCAGCAGCCGGGCGTTGGCGTGGTCCTCCGTCAACTGGCTATCGGCGTGATCAAGCGCGTATAGGCCTGCCGCGGCCATGATGCCGGCCTGCCGCATAGCGCCGCCCAGCACCTTGCGGGCGGCGCGGGCACGGGCGATGAAGGCGCCCGAACCCACCAGCAGCGAGCCGATCGGCGCGGCCAGCCCTTTGGAGATGCAAAACATCACCGAATCGACCGGCGCGGCAACGGCAGCGACGGGCACGCCCAAAGCGAGCGCCGCGTTGAAGAGGCGGGCGCCATCCATATGGATGGGCAAGGCATGGCGCTGCGCCACGGCCGACAGGGCAGCCAGGTTATCGAGGCTCATCACATAACCGCGCGTAGGCTGTTCGACCCAGATCAGCCCGGTCGGCGGATAGTGGACATCACGGGGACGGATCGCCGCCTCCACCGCCGCCGGGTCCAGCTCGGCCTGCTCTTGCGGCAACGTCCGCATGGAGAGGCCGCCAAGCCGAGCGGCGCCACCGGCTTCGGCGACAAAGGTGTGGCTCAGCACACTGCAGATCACCTCCTGGCCCGGCGCCGTGTGCGCCAGGTGGGCGCAGAGGTTGCCCATCGTGCCCGACGGCACGTACATGGCCGCGTCTTTGCCGGTTACGCTGGCCGCCCGCGCTTCCAACGCGTTGACACTCGGATCCTCGCCGTACACGTCGTCACCCACTGCCGCCTGCGCGATGACCACGCGCATCTCCGGCGAGGGCAAGGTCACGGTATCACTGCGCAAGTCGATCATGTCCACCACGTTTTCTGCCACCCTTCACTCTCCGCTGCTGTCGTTCGCACCATCGAACATTCCGCTTATTTTCGCAGCCGCGGATCGAGCGCATCCCGCAAGCCGTTGCCCGGCCCTCTCACACGCAGCCGCGGCAACACGATGCGGTGCATGCCGATATAATAAGGAGCAGGCAGCACGATAGATGGATCAGCGCCACGGCAGACCTTGTTCCGACGCATGTCCTGGGCCGAAGTGAACGTCGCCGTGCAGGAGCGCCGCGTGGCGCTCATCCCTGTGGCGGCCATCGAGCAACACAGCCCCCACCTCCCCGTGGCTACCGAGAAGCTCTCCGTCAACTCCCGAAGAGCTCCTTCGTCAGGGAGTTGGCCGTAGCGACGAGGGCCTCGCCGGCGCCGCGCTCCACTGCCTGCGAGCGCGCCGCCCACGTCTCGTAGCCCCCCTGGTCAAAGCCCTGTGCATCGGGCACATAGCCCAGGTAGCCGTTGGCCAGACCCACCACGGCGGTGCGCGGCGCCGGTGAGGCGGCCTTGATGGCCAGGCCAAGCTCGACGAAGATTTCTCCCGGCAAGCTCACGATGGCCACGTCACCCACGCGCAATACCTGCACCTCCGCCGGCAGGAATGCTGGCAACACTGCCAGTTTGGGCATCTCGCGGGCATAAGCGTGGGCGACCGTGGCCGACAGCGGTTGCCCACGCAGCCAGCTAAAGGAACCGGCCGGTAGAGCGCCGGCACGCTGTTCCGACGCGTGCAGAAGCTGCTCCGCCAGACGCAGGTCGTCGTCCGTCACGCGTCGCCGTTCGACCTGGAGCGTACGCGAGGCCGACCCGAGGGTGACGCGCTCGTGCAGCCGGGCTACGCCGGCGCCGGCAAGGGCGCTGCCGGCGACGACCCGCGCCACCCGTTCCGCCTGATAGGCCCCGCTCGGCTGGTGACTATCATGGATGTCGATGTTGTTGATCTGCCCGGAAGCGCCATTCGTGAGCAGCGCCAGGGCCTTCCCACCCAGTCCCGCCTCGACAATGCGGGCGAAGCGACCGAAGTAGTCGGCGGAAATTGCGTCGCCGTGGTCGGTACCGACGTAGTGCAAGGTGTAGTTCGCCCACAGCGCCAGCGGCTCCCGCCGCTCGCTGTCCTCGAAGTAGAGCACCGTCAGCGCCGGATCGACCGGGCTGACCGGTTCCACGATGTCCGGATTGCCCCGACTGGGGTTCATGTGGACCGTGCTGTCGCGCATGCGGAAGCGCCGGCAGAAGGTGACGCCTTCCACCCGCAGCGTGGCGCTGCCCAGGCGGGCGGGGCGCAAGCGCTGCGCCGCCAGCTCCACGACGCTTGCCAGCCGGGCCGGCAGGGCCGCCATATAGTCTTCCGCCCGCGGCGTGCCCAGCAGGCCGGTAGGCGACGCGGCAGTATGGGTATGGGTGGCCGCGAACTGCACATGCTCCGCCGGCAGGCCGAGGCGATCGGTCAGGAGAGCGCGGGCGCGGGCCACATCCGGCTCCGGCAGGCAAATGATGTCGCAGGCCACCAGCGCCAGGCGCACATCACCACACTCCAGCACCAGCGCCCGGGCGTAGAGCGGGTCGTCCACATCGGCGGCCCGCCGCTCGTTGAAGCTGCCCGCCACCGGCGTATCCAGCGGCGGCGTGATGTCCAGTTTTGCCACCCCGACGCGCAGCCCCCCACTTACCAGAGTCATCGTCGCCTCTCCTCTTCCTTCGGCATTCCCGACCGCGCCGCACCTCAAACTTTACATCACGCCGCAGTGGGCGGGCGTGATCAAAGCACTGCCGGCCCGGCGTCTGGCCGACACCATCTTTGCCCAGAAGTAGCTACCGCTCCTCCTCTGCTCCACCTCGCCGGGGCGCCGATGATGGCGCTCCGGCGAGGTGGAGGGCGATGCGCCGGTAGAGTTCCGCCGCCGCGGCAACGTCCGCCAACGATACATATTCCTCCGCCGTATGCGCCTGGGCGATGGAGCCTGGGCCCAGCACGATGGCTGGAATGCCGCCAAGCGCCCAGAGTTTGCTGGCGTCTGTGCCATACGGGACACCGATAGGCCGGGTGGGTAGGTTGAGGTTGGCGCAGGCCGCACGTCCGGCGCTTACCACGGCAGCATCGTCAGGCGTCTCGAGCGGCCAATCGACAACGAACGGCTCCTCTCGCGTGATCTTGAGCACCGGGTTGGCGGCGGCACATTCGGCGAGGAATGCGTCCACTTCGGCGAGCGCTCCCTGGGCGTCTTCGCCGGGAATGAGCCGGCGGTCAATCTCGATAGTACAACGTTCGGGTACGACGTTGACGCCGGTACCACCCCAGATCCGGCCAACGCTCAGGGTCGGGGACCCCACCAGGGGATGCCGGCGTCCGCGTAGGTGCGCCTGAAACGCCCGCAAAGACTGCAAGACCTCGGCCATCTGGTCAATGGCGTTGTCACCCTCCTCGGGACGCGAGCTGTGCGCCGCCCGTCCGGTCGTCGTCAGGCGCCAGCGGACGCAGCCTTTGTGCGCCACGACAATCCGCAACTCCGTCGGTTCGCCAACGACCGCCGCGTGAACCGGGCACTTGCTGTCGACAAATGCCGTCACGCCGCGGAAGGCGTGCTCCTCGTCCACCGAGGCCAGGAGCATGACGTTGACCCGGAGGCGCTCCTGCTCTTTCTGCAAGGCCTCCAGGGCCAGCAACATGGCGGCAAGCGAGCCCTTGGT
>DHIZ01000293.1:0-9556 GCA_002404055.1 Chloroflexi bacterium UBA4733 | reverse complement strand
CACAACTCGGCCCGGATGTTGTCTCGACCTGGAAGCACAGGCTGACGGGTGACCACCAGCCCCAGGCGGCGGCAGTAGCCCTCGACGTAATTGGCCACTGCCGCTTCGCCGCGGCTGCCGCCGGGATAGGCGGGGTTGACACTCTCCAGCGCCACAAGGTCGCTCAAGAGCTGGACGAGTTGTTGGGTCATGGCAAACGACTCCGCTGCTTCCTCATGTCAGTTGTGGCGGGGGCAACAGGTTGGCGATGGCCTGCATTGCCTTCTCCACCTGCCGCCGCCCATGCCGGACGGCAAAGGTGAGATGGCCCGGAAACAGGCCATCCACCGACAGGGCAGCCAGCCGTTCGATGCTGGCGATGGACTCCTGCAGCGAGCAATCCCAGGTGTGTTGCAGCAGAATCGTGCCCCCGAAGAAGACGGCGTCGCCACAGAAGACCGACACCCGGTCACCCTGGCGCAGGACGTAGGCGATGTGGCCCGAAGCATGCCCCGGCGTGTTCAGGGCTGTGAGGGTGAGATCACCGACCGTCACCTGGGCGCCGTCGTCAAGCTCGGCATCCACCGGGCAGGGTGGGAATATGAAGTCGGGCGGATAGGCGCCGGCCTTGCGCGCCACGTCGAGGCTCACCGCGCGCTCGTCGCCCTCGCGCAGGTAACGCGCCACGGCCGGGGACGCCAGGACACGCAGACCGAAGTGCTGGCGCAGCGGGGCGGCGCCAGTCGCATGGTCGGCGTGCCCATGGGTAAGCAGAAGCTGTTTCACCCGCTCCAGATCGAGCCCGTCTCCTTCGATCTGAGCGACGATGCCGGCGATATTGCGCCCCCCACCCGCGTCGATGAGCGCATATTCGTGTCCGCCATCGACGAGGTAGACGTGACAGTCGAAGTCATCGGTAATGCCGAAGCCAAGCCGGCCACTGGCGACGATGTGGATTCGGTCGGCAATCTTCACGACATTGCTCCTTCTCCCTGCCATTGACGTCACTGATGAAGCGGTTGTCCAGGGGACCGGCCGCCACTGTCGGCTATCCCTCTGGTGTCTGCGTGATGGCTACTCGCTTCCCCTCACGGGCGGAACGGTACGTGGCCTCGGCCACCTCGATCACCCGCATGTTGTCCACCCCCGTGATCGGGGGCGGCGTTCCCGTTTCGACCGCATGCACGAAGGCGCGCGTCAGTTCCCGCAGGGCATCTCCCCAGTGCTCCGGCACCGCGTATTCCACCGTCCCGGCGCCCAGCGACGAGACGCCCCAGACTTTCAGGCGAGGTTCAGGCGCCATCGTGTAGGCCATTCCCCCACTCCGGCAGATGACGACGACCTCCAGCCGGATCGTCGGCGAGACGGCATCTGAATGGATAATGGCCGTACCGCCGTTGCTCAGGAGGAAGTGCGCGACGCCGTAGTCCTCGACGGCGTACTGCGGATAGCGCAGGCGTCGCATGTCGGCGAATACCTCGGTGAACTCGACGCCGAAGATCCAGCGCGTCAGGTCGATCGGGTGATCGCCGTGGGTGAGCCAGCCGCCGCCGGGTGTTGCCGCCGGGTTGGTCCAGTCTGAGTCATAGGTATCCTCCCACTCACTGCGGCGGATCATGCCCGTGTTATAGGCGCAGTACAGATGCAGGAGATCACCGAGCTCGCCTGTATCCACGATGCGCTTCATAAGTCGCCAGGTCTTCCAATAGCGAAAGTTGTAGCCGCCCATGAGGACCACGCCCGCCTCCCGGCAAGCCCGGATGATCTCCCGGCACTCCACTGCGGTCATGGCCATCGGCTTGTCGGAGAGCACATGCTTTCCGGCAGCCGCGAGTGCTCGGGCGATGGTACAGCGCAAACTCGTGCGCGCCGTAATAATGACGCCCTGCACGTCCGACTGGCAAAAGGCATCGAGGTCACGATACCCGGTCGCGCCCGTCAGCTCGACGAGCCGTTCCAGGTGGCGAGGCTCGTCATCCCACACCGCACTGACCCGGCAGAAATCGGCATCGCCGAGCGCACGGCAGAAGTTGATAGCATGCGGCCACAGATCGTAACCGGCAATGCCGATGCGAAAACGCTGATCGGCTGGCGTCGGCATCCGCTGGGCAGTCGTTTCATCCTCTCCCCGTAGCTCGCCGGTGACCGGGTCGAAGCGATCCGTGCTATTTGCCATCGTCCTGTACCTCACTCAGCAATACCGTGCAGTGCCGTTCGACGGACAGGTTGATGGCCTGCTCCAACCGCAAGGCCGCGAGTCCGTCGTCAATCGTGCAGGCCGGCGCCCGTCCCTCGCGCACGCTTTCCACAAAGTCGCGCAGTTCGCCGACGAAGCCATGTACCGCAAGGCTGTTCTGATCGTCGGCTGGGCGGATGTCTTCCGGCTCCCAGTAGTAGGTTGGGGAATCCGGCAGGAAGCCGATGACGCGACGCCAGTTCTCCACGAAGACGCGTCCGCCGACGCCGGTCACCGCCACGCGCTCGCTCCAATTGTTATGTTCCCCTTCCAGGCAGTTGACGTTCACGAGACCCACCCCACCGTTGCTGAAGCGTAAGGTCAGGGCGTAGCCCTCCAGCCCTTTGCCCCGACGAACGTGCTCGGCATAGACCGACTCGATCTCCCCAAGGAAAAAGCGGGGCAAGTCCAGGTGGTGCGTCGCGAAGCCGTTGAGGAAACGGTAGACGTCTACGGGATACTGGCCGTACGTGTAGCGAGACTCGAAGACTGAAGGCTCGCCAAAGGCAGGCTGATCCACGAAGGCCTTCGCCCGCCGATACGGAGAGGAGAAGCGCTTCATGTAGCCGACTGCCAACTGTTTGCCCACCCGGCGCGCGGCGGCGGCCATGGCGGTGGCCTCCTGGATACTCTCTGCTGGCGGCTTTTCGACCCAGACGTGGACGCCGCGCTCCAGACAGTCGATGGCCACCGCCGCCTGCCGGCGCGGATGCATGCAGACCAGCACGGCATCGAGGCGTTCCCGCTCCAGCATCAAGCGGTGGTCGGTGTACACAGCACGGACGCCATGGAAGGCAGCCACTCGCTCGGCGAGCGCACGTTTGTGGTCGGCGAGGGCGACCAGTTCGGCAACGAGGGGCGGTTGCTGTCGCCCCTGTTGGGTCAGCACCAGGGCCGGTAGCCCTGCCGGTGCACCGCCGAATGCGACGCGCAGACTGGGGTAAAGACTCATGCGGGCGTGCTCGCCGCAACCGACGAAGCCCACGCGCAGCGGTGTCATCCTTGACCGCCTCCGTCTCAAGCAATCTCCGTCAGGGCAACCGGGCGTCCGTGTTGCGCCGACCGCTTCGCCGCCTGCTCAAGCTTGAGATGGGCGATACCATCGTCAATGTTCGGCGTGCCAACCGTGCCGTCGCGCACGCACTCGATGAAATGGCGAACCTCGCCCGTGTAGCCGTGCAGCGTGCGGGAGTCGAACTGATCACTCGGACTCTGGTCGTTCGGCTCCCAACTGTAGGGAAGCTCCGTGTTGCCGACATAGGCAGTGACGCGACGCCAATCATCGACGGTGACCCAGCCTCCGCGGCCGGTGATGGTGACCCGCTCTTGCACGCGTTCCAGACAGTTGGTCTGCAGGAAGCCGACGGCGCCGCTGGCGAACTGCAGACTGAGCAACCAGGCTTCCTCTTGCGGCGCCGAGCGATTGCGATCCCGAAGCACTTCGGTATACGTTTGCGGCCGTCCGGTACTCCCCCCAGAACGAGAGACGTACAGCGCGTAGACACTGGCCACATCTCCCATGAAGAAGCGGGCCAGGTCGAGATGATGGCAGGAGAAGGCGTTGAGGAAGTCGTAGACCTCAGGGGCCGCATACCGGCCATAGTTGTAGTGCGCTTCGTACGTCGTCGGCGGGCCGAATTCGGGGCGTTGCATCTGGCTCAGCGCACGCTGGTACGGTTTCGAGAAGCGCTTCATGAAGGCGATCATCGCGAACTTGCCGGAGCGCTCGCACGCGTCCTTGACCGCGTAGGCATCCTCCAGCGTCTCTGTCGGCGGCTTCTCCACGAACACCGGCTTGCCCGCATTCAGGCAGTCGATGGCGATTGCAGGCTGCTGTCGCGGGTGCATCACCGCGAATAGGCAGTCGAGATCCTCCCGCTCCAGCATGGTCCGGTAGTCGGTGTACCAGTGCGCAAAGCCGAACACTCGGGCGTTACGCTGTGCCCGGCCCTCGTCGAGGTCGCAACACGCGACGAGTTCGCCACTGGGCTCCTTCAACGCGGGCGAGCCATTGACGCCCAGACGCAATGCCGGATACAGATTCTGACTGGCGTGGTTCCCGCAACCGATAAACCCGATGCGAACGAGACGACCCATCTGTTTTCTCCTTGCTTGCATGTCAGCCCCCTGCTGCGCGCCAACGCCTCAGCCCCGACAGCGGTGCCGAGGCGTTGGCGCGCAGCAGAGAACCGTCCACCGCAACACAGCGGTGGGTAACCCCTCCTCCGGCCCGAGGAAGTCGATACGTGGCGCCGGCGTCACGTATCGACTTCCCTGCCATCAGGTGAACGGCTCGCGGGCGGAGTCTAAAGGCCGCTCATGTTCTTGTCCAGCACCACCTGGATCGCCGTCTGGGCCGCGGTGAGCGCATCGTGGGGCGACTTGGCGCCGCTCAACGCATCAGTCATCAACTGGCCATGCAGCTTGAGGATTTCGGCGCCGCCGGGGACGACCGGCACCCACTTACCGCCAAGGGCGAGCTGGGCATAGATCTTCCGCACCGGATCCTTGCTGAGGTAGGCGTCGCTCGCCAGCGCCGATTTCGACGTCGGCACGGCACCCGGACCATCGGCCCAGCGCACCTGGTTAGCAGCCGTGGAGATGTACTCCAGGAAATGGAATGCATCGCTCGGGTTCTTGGCCCCAGTGGGAATGACGTAGGTGGGGCCTCCCTGGTAGGTGGTGTCCTTGCCGTCCGGCGGCTTGGGGATCAGACCGGCGCCGTACACGTCAGGCGAGAAGTTCGGCACCGCCGGCTTCCAGATGGCGCTCACTTCGCCCTGGTAGTCCAGGTGCGAGGCGATCTTCCCCTCGGGCAGCGCGGCTTTCTGCGCCTGCGGCGAGAGGCCCTTGATGAAGTCCTGGTAGTGCTGCCATCCGCCCTGCATCTTCACGAAGTCAACGACGAGGTTGAGGGCGTTGAGACCGAGGTCGGTATTAAAGATCGCCTTCGTGCGGTCCGGGCTGAGTTCATCTTGCCCTTGCTGCCACATGAAGATGAGCCAGGCGGCCTGGGGACCACCATTGCCGAACTGCGGGGCAAAGCCGTAGCGCTGGATGGCCCCGCTGGCATCGGCTTTGAAGATCTTCTGGGCTGACTGTTTCAGGTCGTCCCAGGTAGCAGGCGCCTGGTCCGGGGCGAGCCCAACCTCCTGATAGGCCGGCTTGTTCCAGTAGAACAGCCAGACATCCGAACCTTGCGGGACGGCGAAGACCTTCCCCTTCCAGGTGACGTCGCTGCGCAGTCCGTCGCGCCAATCCGACGGGATGAGCACCTTGGATTGGCCGATCATGGCATCAAGCGGCTCGATGATGCCCTTGTTGCCCCACTCCGCGGCCAGGTAGCGATCCATGTGGGCAAAATCGGGCACGGTGCCGGCCGCGACCATTTGCGGCAGCTTGGTGGTGCTATAGACTTGCGGCTCGCTCGTGACCTTGATGGTCGGGTTCTGCTGGGCGTACTCCTTGATGAAGGTGTCGCCCAGGGTCCCCGGCTTGTAGAAGACGTCTTGCCCCCACAGCAAGAGCGTGCGCTGACCAGCGGCGGCCTGGGCAGCGGCGGATGTCGTTGTGGCTGCGGCGCTCGATGTCACGGCGGCCGCCGCCGCGGCAGAGGTTGTGGTCGCGGCGCTCGTCGCCACTGTGGTCAGTGCAGCCGTGGCACTGGTCGTGGCGGCCTGAGCCGTTGTCGCGCTGGCGACGGCGCTGGAGGTTGTACCGGCGGCAGTGCTACTGCCAGTGCTACTGACCGTGGCGGCGACACTGCCGCCGCAGGCGGCCAGCAATGGCACGAGTGTACCAAGAGGCGCGAGCGCCACCAGAAAGCGGCGGCGGGTCACCGCACGATGGTACCGCGTGATGGTTGAGTTGAACCAGGATTCAGCATCTTCTCTTGTCCTTTCTCTTTGCGGGGCACTGCGCGACCCCGATGACGCTTGTTCACGACTGGGGGACGGTCAGGGCGATAGGCGCTCCTTTCCTCGGCTGCGGGCAGGCCGTCGACACGGCCATCGTCACGTTATCAACGCGCTGGTTCGCTTCGGGCGTTCCAGCGGGCGCGTTGCTCGGGCAACCAGCGGGTCAAGAGCTGGTCGCAGTTCACGATCTTTTCCGCTAGATCAAGCGGGATATAGTAGTACTGGTTGCTCGCCTCGAAACCGATCCGGCTGTCCGCCATTTGCAGGGTGTACAGGCGGCGCGCCAGTGCGCTTTCCGCGTGGAGCAGCCGCTCGAGTTCTGCAAGCCCGTCCCGGGCCGCCTCGCTGGTCCCGGCCGCAGGGTCTCGCTCCGCTCGCCAGCCCGCGTCGCGTGTCCGGACGAAGTCCGTCTGGTTGGCCACACTCTGGAAGTGGATGCCGGCGGCTTCGATCACGCGCGCTTCTGCGTTGACCGCTACGCGCGCTTCTGCGTCGACCACCGGACGATCGGTTGATGAGGCCTCCGCCAGAGCGCGTCGCAGGAGCGCTGTCGCATCTTCGCAGCCGACGGCCACCAATGCCATTTGGCGCGCGAACACGTCTGCCGGATAGATGGCGCGCCAGCCGTCCAGATCGTCGTAAGGAAAGCCGATCATGGTGGACTGGTAGCCGGTCGGCTGTGCCCAGAGCAGGTTGGCGGGACCCCAGTGGGTCGGCGCACGATAGACGACGCCGCCATGGTAGGGAAACTCCTCGAACGCCGCGCTCAGGATGCGCCAGGCTGCGATCACCGCCGACGCGGCTCCGCCAAAGCGGCGCTCCGCCACCTGCCGGATGGCTTCTTCGGGAGTCGGCTCCGCCGCACTGCCCATCGCCGCCACGACCTCCAGGTTGGGCGAGGGATAACCGCCCAGCGTCCAGCCCAGCATCAAACCGTCGACGCCGGCCGCCCGCACGTTGGCGGCGTGGCGCGCCACCAGCTCCATCGCCGGGATGTACGGTACCGCCGAGAGCTCCCAGGTGACGGCGGCTTGAATTTTGGCGATGGGCGTGAGACCGCGTTGGCGCGCCAGGTCCCAGTGGCGAGTGGCGCGCGGACCCGGGCCGACCGCCGAGATGCTGTACTCGCCGACGCTGCTGGCGACGCCGCCACGACGGATCGGCAACTGCCACTCGCTCACGCTGATCAGCGCCGCGTCCGCCGGCAGCGCCGCGATGGTCGCCTCGACGGCGTCGTCGCGCCAGCCCCAGTCCCAGATGAGCAAACGGCTCCGGCTGCCGGCGGCCCGCCTACCCTCATCAATCAGGCGATTCACCTCCGCGATCACCTCAGCAGCGGAACGGCGGGCGCAGCGCGGACAGCCCTCACCGTGGTGGTGCGACCAGCAGTTGGTGAGGTTTTCCGACGCCGTGATGGTGAAAAGACCGGCCAGATCCGGCACAGCCAGGCAGAGCGAGCGCACTGCCTCCCGCAGGTAGTCCTGGACCTCCGGCAGGCTCGTACAGATGGTGGCAAGATCCCGCTGGGCGACGCCTTGTAACTGCGGGTGGCGCTGGAAGAATTCGGGCGGCATCGCGCGGGGCTCGTTCAGGTACAGGTACAGGCCAATGCCGTGCGCCCTGGCCCGCGCCACCAACGTGTTCAGTGCGGCTAAGCGTCGCTGATAGTCGGCGCTGAGCTCGGGCTGCCAGGGAAAGAGGGCCAGCCGGTAGAGCACGGCCTGGAGCCAGATCCCGTCGACACCGCATCCTGCCAGCCGAGCAAGGTAGCCATCGGGATAGGGGTCGAGCGCCTCGTCCAGCAGGGGATCGCCGTAGAGGGCGAAATAGGAGGAGCAAAAGCGCGGCCGAAATCGGCTCTCCGGCGGTGGCTCCCGCCGTTGTGCCGGCGCCGCCACCAGCGCCTGGACGAAACTGAAGAGTGGCTCTCCTGCCGCGCCGACGCCGCCCGGGAACTCTCGGTGTACCAGCAGGCTGATCTCCTGCGCGCGCGCGACGGCGTCGGCGTCGGGCTCACGATACTCCAGCCGCGTACACTGCGGCTTCAAGTTTCCCAACTTGTGCCAGAGGAAATCGTCCTCGCGCAGGCTGTAGGACAACTCCTCCTCCGTCCAGCCGAGCAGCGCCAGCAGTTGATCATAGGGGAGGAGATGCCAGTTCCGGCGAATCACGGTGATGGCGGAGCGCCGCCGCTGATCGGCGCTGATCTCCGGCGGTCCGGCCAGGCCCATTGCGCGGCCCAGGCGCAGCACGTCGTCGGCTGTGGCGCCAATGACGGCGGCGAGCTGCGCCACCGGGACGAGCTGCCAATTCCGCCAGACATAGGCATGCAGCCGGTCGGGGAAGTGGGGGACCGGCAGCGCAGCGGGCGCCGCACCCGCCGGCAACGGTGCAGTCATCGTCGGTCCTTTCCTCGCTGATGATCAGGCCATCAAGCCCGAAACAACCTGTGCATCCGGCGTCAGACCCGTCGCAAGATGCCGGAGAGGGCGTCGAGGTACCGCTCGACGTCAGCCTGACCGTTGAAGAGGTGGGTGGAGGCGCGCACCCGGCCGTCCCCCGCCCAGACCAGCACCTGACAGTCCGCCAGTACACGTCCGATCTCCGCTGCTCGCGGGTGCAGGAACGAGATGCTGGCGCCCCGTCGCCGGCGATCAGCGGGCGATATGATCTCCAGGCCAAGATCCGTCAAGCCCTTGATCAGCAGATCACCGAGGGCGAGGGTGTGCTCAGCGATTCGTGGAATGCCGGCCTTCAGTAAGTAGGGGACGGACCTGCTGAGCGCGTAGATGGCGGGGAAGTTCACGTAGCCGGTTTCGAAGCGACCGGCATCGGGTTTGAGCGTGTAGCGTTCGTACCGATCTTCGGCGAATGTGTCGGCAAGCGAGTACCAACCAATAGCAGCCGGCTGAACGTCGGGCCGGCGCGAGCGATTCCAGTAGAGGACAGCGAGGCCGTGCGTCCCGAGGAGCCACTTGTAGGTGCTGCTCACCACGAAGTCTGCCGCGCTCGCCGGAACAGGGAGAACGCCGAGCGATTGGGTGGCATCCACCATGAAGATGACGCCCGCAGTCCGCAGCGGCTCCGACAGGGCCTCAACATCATGCCGTAGCCCATTCACGTAGCTGACATGGCTCAGTGCCATCAACCGGGTCCGCTGATCAACGGCGGCCAGGAGCGCATCGGCGCCGATCTCCCAGTGCCGATGGCGCACCACGCGAACGTCGATGCCGCGCTCGCGCATTCGCAGCCAGGGCAGCGCGACCGATGGGAACTCCAGGTCGTTGATGACCACGTTGTCACCGGGCCGAAAGTCAATCAGGCCACAAACGGCATTGATGCCGTCGGACGCCGACGGGAGGAAGGCGATATCCGACGGGGGGACGTCCAGGAGCTGACCCAAGGCGTTCTTGCAACCGAGCGC
>DHIZ01000190.1:2032-34519 GCA_002404055.1 Chloroflexi bacterium UBA4733 | reverse complement strand
GCCAAGCGACGAGGGCGACTGCGGTCACGGGAACTTTGGCACCGCAGTGCCCCCCCGTCCTTGGCCGCCGATCGCAATCGCGGCCCGGTTTCTCCCGCAATCGCGGCCCGTTCGCCTAACTCGCCCTCACCGCCGCGATAATGTCAATCTCCACAGCAATATCACCGGGTAGGCGACCGGCCTGGATGGTTGTCCGGGCTGGCGGGTTCTGCGGGAAGTATTGGGCGTAGACCGCGTTAAAGCGCTGGAAGTCGTTCATGTCGCGCAAATAGCAGGTGCAACGCAGGGCCAGATCCAGCGCGCTGTCGGCGGCCTCCAAGATCGCCGCCAGGTTGCGCATGACCTGATGCGTCTGGCCCTCAATGTCTTCCACCCGCTGGCCGGTGGCGGGATTGGTCGGTCCTTGCCCGGCAACGAAGACCAGTCCATTCCAGACCGTGGCCTGCGAATACGGCCCTACCGGCTGCGGTGCGAGATCGGTCCGCACGATGCGCTTCTCATCCGCCATGGTTGTCCCTCCAAATCGACATCATACACAGCAACCGCTACGGCTGCCTTTCTGCCTCGGCCGGCTCTCCGCCGAGGACGGTCGGCTTGATCACGCCGACATACGGCAGATTGCGATACCGCTCTGCGTAGTCTAAGCCATAGCCCACAACAAATCGGTCAGGGATGCGGAAACCGGTGTAATCGATGCGCAGGCCATCGGCGCGCTCGATCTCCTTGTCGAGCAGCGCCACGATGCACAGGCTGGCCGGCCGTTGGGAGAGCAGATAGTCGCGCAAGTAACGCAGGGTGAGACCACTGTCCACGATGTCCTCGACGATGACCACATCGCGACCTTCCACGCTCGTCTTGAGGTCCATCAGGATGCGCACGGCCCCGCTACTGCGCGTGCCGCCCTGGTAGCTGCTGACGGCCATAAACTCCACCTGCAGCGGGATGGCCATGGCACGCATCAAATCGACCATGAACACCATCGCCCCCTTCAAAACGCCAACAAGCACCGGATTGCGGTTGCGGTAGACGCCAACCAACTCGGCGGCCAGTTCGCCCACGCGGCGTTGCAACTCCTCGGAGCCGATCAAGACCGTCAACATGTCGGCGTCCATGGGGGACGGGGCCCCAGGGACGGAGGCAAGGGGCAAGGGCGACGCAGCGACAGTATCGCCGGAACTGCTCATTCGGCTTCTTGATTCTCGCTATGCGCCACAGTCAGACGCAGGACGCTGTCGCTGTTCGTGTCGGCCGTGGCCCAGGCTGCCGCGCGCCAGCCGGCCAACCAGATAATCCCGTTCGCGGCCTCAATGATCCCCAGGCGGTCGCGCTCCCGCCGAGGCATTTTAGCGTCCACGAGCATATCCTGCAGCTTCTTCGAGCCGGTCAGGCCGGGGAGGTCAAGACGATCGCCCGTGCTGCGCGGGCGGAGCGTGAGCGGCAGGCGAACCCGCTCCGCGTCCAGATCGATAGACCAACGGTTGGCGGGTCTGGTAGTCCCCCGTGGGAGGTATTCGGTCTGAATAGTCCAGTTCCAGCCGACTGCTCTGGTGGCTCCCGGCACCGTCAACGCCACGGCGGGCAAACGTGGCGGCAGGGTCCGCGCCTCCAGGATGGCATCGTCGTAGCGCTTGACCACCTGCCGATTACCCGGCAGGGCCACCGCATCACCGGCGTGCCCGGTGCGCAACAGGGCATCGACACTCGTGACCTGTACGCGCCGGGAGTTAGGTCCCAGCCAGTTCAGGAGGACCTGGCGGCGTATCGCCTCGGGCAAAGCCAGGTAGCCGGCCAGGGCCAGGTGCTCCACGCCACTATCGGCCCGGCGAACGAGTGCGTGCAACGCGTCGACGGCGCGCGTGTCCAGATAGGCAAGATCAACCTGGACCGCCTCGGCCATCCCGGTCAGCGCGGCATCGATTGCCGGGTTGTAGCGACGGAGGAAAGGCAACACATCCAACCGGACGGCATTGCGCCGACAGAAGACCTCAGCGTTGGAGCTATCTTCCCGCCAGTGTACGCCGTGCTCCCGGCACCAGGACACGCAGGCGTCATGCCGCGTGGCCAGCAGCGGTCGCCGCACCGTCGGTCCTAGGGGCGCCATGCCGGCCAGGCCGCGCAGGCCGGCGCCGCGCAAGAGGTGCATCAGCACCGTCTCCGCCTGATCGTCCGCAGTGTGGCCGGTGGCGACGGCGTAGGCGCCCTGGCGCCGGCGTACCGCCTCCAGGAACGCCCAGCGCATGTCATGGGCGACAGCTTCGAGCGAACGATGGGCCGAGGCCGCCATTGCCCCCACGTCGCCAGTTCCAAAGTCTGCGCGGATTTGGAGTCGATCCGCCAGTTCCGCGACGAGTCGGGCGTCAACATCGGACTCCTTGCCGCGCAGTTCATGGTTGAAATGGGCGATATGCAACGTGAGGCCGAATTCCGGCGCCAGGTCGTGCAGGACGTGCAACAGGCAAACGGAATCGGCCCCGCCGGAAACCGCTACGACCAGTGTGCCGGGGGACAGGAGTTGCCGGTCACGGCAGTATCCGCGCACGTCTGCTCGCAGCGCGTCCCTGCGTCCCGTCAATGTTGCGCTCACACTTTAGTCTAGCGCACGCCTGGCGCTGCCTGGCGTGCTACCGGCCGCTGGAGCCAAAGCCGGCGCTCCCGCGCTGCGTTGGAGGCAGGTCCGGTACCTCGGAGACCTCAACGACGGGAATGGGCTGAATCAACAGTTGCCCGATGCGGTCACCGACCTGCACACGGTACGGTGCGTCCCCGGTGTTGAGTAGCGGGACTTTGATCTCGCCGCGATAGGTGGCGTCGATCACACCGCCCATGGTCGTGAGACCCGCCCGAACGGCCAGACCTGAGCGGTCCCAGACGAGCCCGACGTAGCCATCGGGCACAGCAACGGCGATCGCTGTACCGAATGCGTGCCGTTCGCCGGGCGCCAGTTCGTACGCCTCGGCGGCGAACAGGTCAAGGCCGGCATCTCCCGGTCGAGAGTAAGCGGGCAGTAGGGCTGAAGGCATCAGACGCTGAACGAGGAGCGTTACCATGCGCTGAACGGGGGCTGAAGGAATATGTTAAGCGTGGGCGCCCATAAGGTTGTCACGGTCGACCATTTGAGCAGTGCATGCGCTAGCACGACCTGATGCGACCAGGGCGAGAAACGTGGCTAACGGCGCTCGGTACGGCGTCGTCAACCGCTCGGGTGCTACATCAACAACGACCTGGCGTCGTGTCATCAGTTGCGTGGTGTCGCGTTCAATCGTGGCTTGCATGCCCTGTCTCCTCTGTTCCTCCGCTTCGAAACTAGTATGACGCAATAGACGTGCCAGGCGATGCACGCCGTGTATCAACTCTATAGCTATCGCTACGGCAGTAGCATAGGGAACAGCGCGCACGCCAACAATAGCAAATTGAGGGGCGCCAAGAGTCCTATCATCATCGCGCTGGCGCGCTGCAGCCCAGGCTTTCCCCGCTGTTAGCGAGTCTCCTCGACGACGTGTGCGCGCAACCACGCCTCAAAACGCCCCGTGGCGGCGTCAAGGCCATCGGTCCGCTCGGCAAGCAGGATCAATTGGTTTGCCATCTCAATAACATCCCCGCGAAATAGCAGGTGATTTTGGCGCAAGAAGACCGAACATGCAGTAAATGCTGTTCGTTTGTTACCATCAACGAACGGTTGGTTCTGCGCCACACCTACAGCCAGCAGCGTTGCTTGCCGGATCAAATCCGCCTGCTCGTAATGAGCAGCCATCTGCGGCTTCAACAAGGCAGACTCCAGCAAACCGGCATCACGCAAGGGTTCCGGTTGGACGCCGAGACGCTCCATCATGGCATTATGAAGAGCGATGACGTCAGCGACGCCCAGGTACTTCGTCTCCCCAGCCACGGTTAGCGATCCGCCAGGTAGCGCAGCGCCGGTTCAATCTCAGGAAAGACCTCGTCAAATATAGCCTGTAACTCCGGTGACAACACCGGTCGGACTTCCACGGCGTGTACTTCCACGGCCACGGTCTGGCCTTCGCTCAATCGCAGTCGATCGACTTCCGATCGAGGGACCGTGACAATGAAGCTGTTCCCGCTCCGTCGAAGTTTGGCCGTGACCATCATTCACCTTCCTTTTCGTGTATGCATGCAGTATACGACAGATACGCATTGGCCTGTCAGTGGTTCGGTGGCGCTGTACCTTCCGTCGTTTCGGCGTTGCCTGGACGTTTGCTGCACCGTCGTTCCCGCCGCCATTGACAGCCGCCGCCGAGTGCGCGTAGCCTGAAGGCGAGCACAATGCACCACCAGCCAGTTGCGATGCGGCAAGCGTAGGAAGAGAACAGCCCATGCCTGTCTATGAATACCGTTGCCCGGCGTGCCGACGGCGAACGAGCGCCTTTTTCCTGACATACGCCGAAGCTCAGGCCCCGGTCTGCCCACGCTGCGGCCAACCCATGCAGAAACTCGTCTCGCTCTTCTCCACGGTGAAGTCGGAAGAGAGCCGGGCCGACGAAATGAGCGACCCCAGTATGTTCGGCGACCTAGACGAGAATGACCCGCGCAGCGTGGCACGTTGGGCACGGCGCATGGGGAAGGAACTTGGCGAGGACCTCGGCCCGGAGTTCGACGAGATGGTCGACGCCGTCGAGCGCGGTGAGGATCCAGCCGGGCTGGACGGCGACCCGGCGCTGGGCGACATGCCCGGCGGCGACGATATGGGCGGACTGGACGACTGAGCGACGCATCCATCGCTGCGGCACGCCCACCGTGCTCCAGCGCGGCTACCGTTGGATCGACAACGATGTGGTGAATGTGCTGTGCGCTGGCGCGGGAGGCAGCGGTATGGACATCGGACTGGTGCAGGTCGCCGGGCGGGCACGGTCGCTCTCTTTCGAGGCGATCTTCGAGACGTACCGCCCGGCCATCGGGCGCTACCTGGCCGGCATGGTGCGCGATGCTGCACTTGCTGAGGACCTGTGCCAGGACACTTTCGTCTCGGCCTACAAGGCGTTGCCCACCCTCCAGGATGAAGCGTATCTGGTACCGTGGCTCTACCGCATCGCCACGAACAAGGCAATCAGCGCCCTCCGTCGGAAGCGCATCGTCGCCTGGGTACCCTTCGACCTCTACCTGCATGACCGCTCAGGACGGCGTGACCTCGGCGACGATATCGCCGCTGGTGACGCCGTTGCGCGTGCCCTGGCCAATCTGCCGCCCGAACACGTGGCATGCCTCCTTGGCCACGCCGAAGGTCTGACCTACGCGGACTTGAGCCAGACTCTCGATTGTTCGGTGGCGGCGGTGAAACAGCGCATCTATCGCGCCCGGCTCGCGTTTCGGGCCGCCTATGCTGCCGAGTCCCGCGACGCCGCCTCCCCGCCAGCGACTCATCGAGCGCAACGGAACGGTGATGACTGAGGATTGCAGCAGGTTTGATCTGCTGCTGATGGTGTACGCCGACGGTGAGGCCACGCCGGACGAGCGTCGCGCCATCGAAATGCACGTGCAGAATTGCGTCCATTGCCGGGCGCGCCTGGCCGAGTGGCAGGCCCTGCGTCAGCGCACCAACACGCTCATTGGCGCAATGGTCGCCCGCCAGGTCAGGGACGCAACAACGCCTCCTACGGCGACAGGGTCTATCCGCCGCCGTGGACCGCCGAGTTGGGAGCGACTCGGTGATCCGGCATCCGCCGGTTCCACGCCCGTCGCGGCACACAGGCCAACACAGCCGCGGGCGGATGCATCGGTGCGTCGCAGCACGGCGCTCGGTCTGTTGGTCAGTGTGCTTGCGGCGCTGCTGATTCCTCTCGCTGTAAGCAGACACATCCGCCCTGAAGCCGTCGCTGCAACGAACCCTGGTTACCAGGCAGCCGTACCGATAATAGGCGCCACGGTCACGCCGGTTGGTGCGATAGTGACTCCCGCCGCGATGGCGCGGTCGATGGCTCCACGGGCCAGCGCCACGGCGGCGCCAGGGTACGCTGTCACTGCCACCCCCCTGCCGGCCGTGAGCGACACAGTTCATCTTTCGGGCAAGATCGCCGCTGTGCTGAGCGGTGATCTCCGCGTGTACAGCGCGACGGGGAGCCGCCTGCTCACCTCGGCCGGCGCAGCGACGGCGCCGCGCTGGTCGCCTTCCGGCCGCTGGCTGCTGTACGAATCGACCGGACCGGCATCCTCGGCGGTCCTTCGGTTGCTGCAACCGGGCGCCAGTGCGGCGCCCTGGCGCCTACCCGCACCGGCAGATTCTGGACTCGCTCGCTGGTCTCCTCGGCGCGACGAAATCGCCGTTGCATCGTCCAGCGGTGGTCTGTGGTTGGTGCAGGCCGGAAGCGATTCGCCCCGGCCACTCTTGCCTGCCGGCGGTTCTATCACGAACCTTGCCTGGTCGCCCGATGGCTCCGAAGTCGCGGTGGAGCGGCGCGGCGTCGGCGGAGCGGCCCAGTCCATCTGGCTGGTCAGCCGGGGTGGCAGCATCACGCAGGTATCTGTCGGGATGAACGACGCGAGACCAGCGAACACCGGCGTCGCCGGGGCGTCAATCGCGCCAGCACCAGGCGACCCATTAGCGCTCCCTGTCCTTGGTACCTGGGACCCACAAAGCGAGGCGTTTACCTTCTGGACGTCGCGGGGCCTGGGACAACGTGCGAGTACGCCGGCTCCGCTGGCCCTCTGGTCCAGGCACGGGGGCGAGCGAGTCATGCTACCCGCCGTCCTGATGTACCGGGACTTCGTCTCCTGGGCGCCCGACGGCCACGCGCTCGCCGCCGTGGCGCCCTCACGCACACGGGATGGCCATCAGGGACCGGGCCAGGTCACGGTGGTGCCGGTTCGCCCCCAGGGGCCGGCGCACGAGCTGACTGATCCGGGGCGAGCCGATGGGGACGCGGCCTGGTCGCCCGACGGCGTGCTCATTGCCTACGCCAGTAGCCTGTTGCCATCCCCGAGCACGGCTGCCGGCAGTTCACGCCGCATCTGGCTGGAAGGCCCCGACGGCAGCGGGCGGCGGCCGCTCAGTGCCGGACCGCTGGACAGTTTTCCACAGTGGTCGAAGGACGGCAAGGAGATCATCTATGTCCACCAGGAGGGGGACAGCGCACAATTGTGGGTGGTGGCTCGCGACGGCTCGGACCCGCATCCCGTCGTCGATAGCATTGTCGGCCTGCAACAGTTGCCACACCTGAACTTCGGCAACTCCGGTCTCGCCAGCTATCGCGGCGTGTTTGCCTGGTCCGACGCAGCCGGCGGCGATTAGGACACCGGCTGCCGGGCAAACACGCGCGGCAGGCGCTTCTTCCAGGCGGTGGGCAGGAGAATGTCGATAGCGTCGTCGACGGTAACGACCCCTTGCAGTCGCCGCTGATCGTCGATAACCGGGACCGCCAAGAGATTATACTTGGCGATCAGCCTGGCAACGTCGTCCTGGTGGTCATTGACGTTGACCGTTATCGGGTTGTGCGTCATGACCTCGGTGAGCGGCTTGGACGGGTCAGCCAGGATCAGTTCCCGCAGCGACACGACGCCGGTCAGGCGCTCACTCTCCCGGTCCTCCAACACGTAGACGTAGTAGGCCATCTCAGCCGGCGCTCGGTTGGCTCGTAGTTCGTCAATCGTCTGTTGCGCGGTCATGCGCTGCGGTACCGCCAGATAGTCCGTGGTCATAATGCCGCCGGCGCTATCTTCGGGGTAGCCGAGCAGTTCCCGCACTTCCCGCGCTTCGGCGTCTTCCATCAGGCCAAGCAGCTCGCGCGCTTTGGCGTCCGCCATATCGCCCAGCACGTCCGCAGCATCGTCCGGTCCCATCGCCTCCAGAATGTCGGCGGCCCGGCCACTTTCCATGTCCTGGAGGAGCGACACCTGGCGCTCCGGGGTTACCTCCTCCAGCGTGTCGGCGGCTGTCTCGTCGTCCAGCGCTTGCACTAGAGCGCGACCCTCCGCGACGGAAAGCTGATCGACCAGAGCGGCAAGGTCAGCCGGGTGTGTGGTGGCCAGGGAACGCCCGCTGACCTTCAGGCGCACCGGAGCGCCGCTGCCGCCGAAGCGGTCCACGTCGTCCCAGGAGATGACCGTATCGGGCATGCGCTGGGCGACCTTGCGGGCCAGGGGACCCAGGCCGAGCCGCCGGATCAGCGCCTTGCCGGAGATATCGATGCCGACCAGATGGACACTGCCGTTGCTCTGGGCCAACTGGAGATCGTTGGCCCGGATGAGCCGCGACCCCTCGGCATCGAGGATCTGCTTGTCCAGGACATCCCGCACCAGCCGGACCTGCCCATTGCCGGATGGTACCCCGTTGGTCGGCACCTCGCCACGGGCAACGGAGAGCGTGACCGCTTCGGCGTTGAACTGGCTAATGAGCGACCAGGGCACGAGCAGGACGTTGCGTCCTGCCGTGACCTCGACGGCGCTCACCGTGGGATAGGGGATCGTCGGCTGGACCAGCACGTCGGTGATCTTCCCGATGCGCTCGCGCCGGGCATCAAAAACCGGGGCATTGACCACTTCGCTGACAAACGGCATCGTCGCACCACCTCCATGTCCATGCGAGGTGACTCCCCAGGCCGATGGCGGCCGGGGAGGCGAGCGCCGCGAAGCGCGGTTGCCTACATCAGCCGTTTCAGCGCGGGAATAGCCACTGCTCGCTGTGTGACTGTTCGCGTCATTACAGGTCGCGTGTGACGGGCGAACCGCTGTCCGCCCTGTCTAGGCCCGTCGTCCAAAACCCATCCTGTTCTGCTTGCCGACGCTGTCCTTTTGCACCGGCCGAAACCGTGGCGTGGACAGCGTTGACGGCCCGTACCGTCACCAACAGTATACGTAGTGACGGGAGCACCGCCAAATCGGCGGAGGCAGTACAGTGCCGCGACTATTTCCCTGGCACGAACGTTGCTAATGGCTTTGCACTTGCCGGAGGGGCGATCACTGTGGTAGGCTCTGACAACGAGGAATGGCATAAAACTTGCGGCATGAACGGATGCAATGGGAAAGCAGCGTGCTTTCTCCTTGCCCGGTTCCCGCCGTCACAGGTTACCGGAAGGCGGGCGCGTGGACCTCGAACAACAAATCCGACCGGAATTTAGCGTCCGGATCTCCCCGAAACTCATCGCCTCAACCAAAATCCTGGCTTTGTCGTCACAGGAGCTGGCCCAGACCATCCAGCACGAACTGATGGAAAACCCCGCGTTGGAAGTCGAGGAAATCAGCCAGTGTCCCACCTGTGGCGGCCCGCTAGAAGACGGGAACTGTGTCAATTGCACCAGACAAACGGAAACAACCGGCGCCAAGGAAGAGGAAGTCAGCGACTGGGACTCTGAACGCTATGGTGACTCTGCCACCGGTCGCAACGGCGGCGACGATGACGACTATGACCCCCTGGCCCGTATTACCTCGGAAGAGTCACTGGCGGACATGCTCCTGGTCGGTCTCGCGGCGCAGGTCGCTGATGCCGATTTGCCTATCACCGAGTACCTGGTCGGCAACCTGGACGAACGCGGCTACCTGAGTGTTCGCGTCGAAGATGCCGCCCGTGCCTTGGATATCTCGCAAGAGCGCGTGCTGGCGGTGTTGACCGTCCTGCAATCGCTCGAACCGGCGGGCATCGGGGCGCGCGACCTGCGTGAGTGCATGGCTATTCAACTCAACATGCTGGCGGAGAACGGTATCGCCAACCCGGTTGCCAGCGCCATCGTGGAGCGCAACCTGCTCAAAGCACTGGCCGAACGGCGCTGGCAGGAAGCAGTATCCACGCTTGGCTGTAACCTGACGGAGGTCAAGGACGGCTGGAAGTTCATTAAGGAACGCCTCAACCCGCATCCGGCCAACGGCTACCAATCAAACGCCGCCGCCACCCAGGCGCGGTCCTTCAAGCCCGACGTCATCATCCGACGCACCCAGACCGGCGCCTTCGAGGTGGAGGTGATCGAGTCGGTCCGCTTCGATCTGCGCATCAATAGCAGCTACCGTTCGCTCTGCACCAATGTGGACGGTATGGCCGCCCACCTCAGCCCGGAAGATCGCGCCCACATCAAAGAGCACGTGGCGAAGGCGCGCTTCTTTATCGACTGTGTGCGCCAGCGTTGGGAAACATTGCGCCAGATCACTACCAAACTGATCAACTATCAGAGCGAGTTTCTGGACAAGGGCGTGCGCTATCTGAAGCCGCTCACGCGCAGCGAGTTGGCCGATATGGTCGGCCTGCACGAGAGCACGATCAGCCGTGCCACCGCCGAGAAGTATGTCCTCTTGCCGAACGGTCGCGCCATCTCCTACGACGACTTCTTCGATGCCTCTCTCGGCATCAAGGACACCATGCGGGAGCTGATCGACGACGAAACCGAGCAGGCGCCGCTGAGCGACCAGCACATCGCCGAGAAGCTGGCGGAGCGCCACTTCCACATCGCCCGGCGCACCGTAGCGAAGTACCGCGACGCCCTCGGCATCTTGCCGAGCCGCTACCGTTAGGCTCGACTTCCACCATTATCGTGACGTCGTCCGTTTGTTTGACACGCACGCCCCCCTGATCCCAAGCTGACCCTTCCCTCCTTCGCACGGACGAGTCTCGTGCGACGCCGCGCAAGTGCTCTAGCCGGAGAGAGGGGATGAGGCGGCGCCCGAACGACCGGCAAACGATGGCGTCCTGCGGCGCGGCCGCACCGCAGATGAGCTGGACCTGTGGCTGCCTAATGAGCAGCCTGCCACCTGCAGCACATCTGGCCCGGCGTCGGCCACAAGACTGTATTATCATCGGTGTCTACTTGCTCGCAGTGCCAATGTTTGCACATATTGAGTGCCAAAGTACCATCGACAGATCACAGTATCGCTGGTATCGTCCCCACGAGTCCCCGCGTTGGTCGTTCGGCATGCGCTCCTGCCGCTGCGGAGCGTCGTGTGAGGAGTTGCTATGCGCCGTCCGCTCCGTCTCGTGGTCTGGTTCCGGGTGCTGCTCCTGCTGAGCATGGCGCTCAGCGCCGGCGGTCCCGCCGCCCCCGCCTTCGCTCGCTCCCTCGCCGGCATCGGCAACAGCCCGTCAACGACCGTCAACACGACGCAGCCGGCCGGTGTCACGCCGAGCGGGGCAGCGGTGGGCATCCCGACCGGCACAGCGGTGGAAGTGCCCAGCCGCCGCACGCAGACCAGCCAGACCTTCCGCGTCGGCGCCCACTACGAGACTCGCATTTACCGGGGCTCCGTCAACTACCAGGATGCGACGGGCCAGTGGCAGCCGATCAGCGACACCCTCGTGGCGGATACGACCACGGGCTACGCCCACACCAACCAGGCCAACCGCTACCAGGTCCACCTGCCCAAGACGCTGGGCAGCGCCCCTGTGCGGGTGAGCAGCGGCAATGCCTTTGTGCAGTTCGCCCTGGTCGGCGCGTTGAGCAGCGCCACCGCCGCCACCGCGACCGCCACGGCCACCTACGCCAATGCGCTGCCGGGCGTCACCGTCAGCTACACCGCCGGCAACGATGTCGTCAAAGAGGCGGTGGTCCTGCAGAGCGCCGCCGCACCCCATAGCTTCGTCTACACCCTCCAGACCAACGGCCTCACGGCCAAAGCGGACGGCCACGGCGGTATTGCCTTCCTGGACAGCGCGGGGAAGGTCCAGTTCAGCTTCGCCACGCCCTACATGAAAGACAGCTCGGGCAAGCCCTCCGGCGTCTCCTCCGCCGTCAGCCTCACCTTGGGGACCAACGCCACCGGCCAGACCGTCACCCTCAGCGCCGACCCCACCTGGCTCGCCAACCCGGCCCGTGTCTACCCGGTGACGATCGATCCCACCGTCTACATCAACGCCATCTCCTTCGTCGGCGCCACCGCCGACTGCTACCTCGTCAACGGCGCCTACGCCAACAGCAGCCAGTGCGGTCAGGACACGCTGTATGCGGGCTATGACGGCAGCAACCTCTATCGCACCCTGCTCAACTTCAACATCGAAGGCGGCTACGGCAAGGCCTTCCCGAACAACTTCACCATCCTGGAAGCCTCCGTCAATCTGCTGCTCACCGCCCAGGACAACCCCAACAGCGCCCCCGCCATGGCCTTGCAGCAGGTGACCCAGCCCTGGACCACGGCTGCCACTTGGAACACCACCGACGGCAGCAGCGCCTGGACCAGCCCCGGTGGGACCTACACCGCCAGCCCGCTCTGGACCACCAACGTCGGTACCAGTAGTGGCGTCTTCTACCAGTGGTACATCACCTCGTTGGTGCAGGGCTGGACCAACGGCACGATCACCAACGATGGCCTCTTGCTCAAGGAACCCAACGAGAGTACGGTCAACTGGGTGGGCTTCGATTCCAGCGAGGATGTCACCAGCGCCCACTGGCCCTACCTGAATATCAAGTGGGAGCAGTGGCTGGGGGCCAAAGGCTACTCCACCCTCAACAGCTACCCCCTCACCGACCGCTCCGGGCTGGGCGTCAACGTCGCCAACGGCAACCTCATGCTCCAAGCGAGCGACCTCGGCATCGCCGGCACCGGCCTGCCCCTGGCGGTCAACCGCACCTACAACAATCTCTCCGTGTCCTCCTGGGATGTCGGCAACAGTTGGGCCTTGAACACCGGCAGCGACATCGAGCTGGTCCTCAACGGCAACGGCCAGGGCGACGGGGCGGATATCTACGGCGCCAACTGGGGCGTCTTCTTCCCCCGCAACCCCGACGGCAGCTTTACCAGTCCAACGGGGATTGATGCGACGTTGGTCAAGAATGGTGACGGAACCTACACCCTCACCTTCCACGGTAGCGGCGGGCAGTATCGCTGGCCCAGCGGCGGCGGCTTGATGCTGTCGCAATCGGACAAGAACGGCAACACGATCAGCTACGGCTACAACCAATCGGGCAACATGGTCTCGCTGACCGACACGCAAGGGCGGGTGACGACCTTCGCCCACACCAGCTCCTACAGCAGCGGCCTGATCACCACCATGACCGACCCGTCCGGCCGCACCTACCAGTACGGCTACGACAGCAACAAGAACCTGACGCAGTACACCGATCCGAACAACAAGGTGACGCAGTACGCCTACGACACGAGTAATGAACTGATCCAGATCACCGACCCCAACGGCACCATCACCAAGCTCACCTACGACGGGGCCAACACCTACCGGGTGACGAGCGTCACGTTGGCCGCCGGCAGCCCGGTGCAGGCCGTCTACAGCTACACCTACAACAGCGGCAACACCGTGGTGACGGACCCCAACGGCCATGCCACCACCTACTACTACGACTACCTGGGCCGCGTCACGAAGGTCGTGGACGCTGCCGGGAACAGCTTCCAGACGGCCTGGACGGCGGACAGCCATCCTGCCTCCACGACGGATGCCTACGGCAAGGTGACGACCTACGGCTACGACAGCAATAACAACCTCACGCAGGTCGCGCTCCAGACCGGCGCCACGACCAAGGCCGTCTACGGTACCGTCACCAACATCCCCAACTTCTACGTGCCCACCAGCAGCACCGATGCCCAGGGCAATGTAACCAGCTACGGCTACGACGGCAACGGCGACCTGACGACGATCACTGATGCGCTCGCCAGCCAGAACCGGGCGACCGCTGTCTACAACGCCAACGGCACGGTGGCCTCAGCGACCGACTTCAACGGCAACACCACCAGCTATGGCTACGACGCCAAGGGCAACCTCACCACCGTGACCCCGCCCGCGCCGCTCGGTGGGATGACCATCCGCTACGACGGGCTGAGCCGCCCCACCAGCACGACCGACGGCAAGGGGCAGCAGACCACCTCCACCTACGATCCACTGGACCGGGTGACGCAGGTGGGCTACGCCGATGGCTCGACCATCACCTCGGCCTACGACGCCGACGGCAATCAGACCAGCATGGTGGACAATACCGGCACCACCAGCTACACCTACGATGCCCAGAATCGCAAGACGCAGAAGACGTTGCCGGGCAGCGTGACCGTCGGCTACGGCTACGATGCGGTGGGTAACTTGACCGCCTTGACGGACAGCGGCGGCACGGTCAGCTACGCCTACAACGCCGTCAACCTGCCGGTGACGCTCACCGAGCCGAGCAACCTGGGGCAGACGACGTTTGGCTACGACGCCAACGGCCAGCGCACGAGCACCACCTTCGCTGGTGGCGTGGTGCAGAGTCAAACCTACGACACCTCGGGTCGTTTGGCGACGATCGCGGCCAAGACGGCGGGCGGCACCCAGCTCACGAACTTCAGCTACAGCTACACCAAGCCGGGCGGTGGAGACGGCATGCTGGTCTCCAGCAGCACCGATGGCATCGACCTCACCACCACTGCCCAGCAGTACGACGCCGCCAACCGGCTGACCAGTTGGGTGGTCACGCCGGGCAGCGGCTCGACCTTCCCGGCCCTGAACTACCAGTACAGCTTTGACGGTGACGGCAACCGCACCAGCATCAACGCCAACGGGACGCTGACCACGCTGGGCTACAACGCCGCCAACGAGTGGATGACCGCCACGTCTGGTGGCAAGACGGCCAACTACACCTATGACGCCAACGGCAATGAGCTGGGCAACGACGGTTTCGGCGACCCGACCAAGGCGCTGAAGATCACCTACAACGCCAAGAACCAGACGGCGAGTGTGACGGATACCCAGGGCAACGTCATCCCGATGACCTACACCGGACCGGGGCAGGCGGAGCGGGTCTCGGCGGCCTGGGTAGCGAGCAATCCCGACACCCCCGGTGGTCCCGCCACCTACACCTACGGCTCCGGGCTGCTGCACGCCACGGACAACACGGGCACCGCCTACTACACCCGCGACCCAGGCGGCACGCTCATCTCCCAGCGGCTGCCGAACGGGGTGGTCTACCACTACCTGCTGGATGGCCAGGGCAGCGTGGTGCGGCTGGTCGACCCCAGCGGCAACGTCGTCGCCACCTACCACTACTGCCCGACCGGCAACCCGGCCGTGCCGCCGAGCGGACCAGCCGCCGCCGGCAACTACTTTGGCCAGTTCAGCCTGCCCTTGGATCCCGGCACCCAGACCTATGGGGACGGCGTCTTGCGCATTGATGCGAACTCGGGCAATGCCACCCAGTCCCAGTTCTGCCTCATCCTCGGCGGGCCATTCGGTGGCCTTTTTGGCTTCCTCTGCCCACGCACCGCCCAGGCCACCACGGGACAGCAGGTGCAAGCCAACCCCTGTCCGAGTGCGGGGGCCTTTGCCGACAGGACCTTTGGTGAGATCTACGTAAACGTACGCGGGCCAGAGAACCACGGCATAGGCTGCCATGTGAGTGTCACGGCCGGCTACTCGAACCAGCACATCACGTATGATTACTCTGTCCCCGAGAACGGCTTCACCAGTGATGTATATGGCCGAGTGGGAACGACTCCCCAGGAAGCCGGCGGGGAAGTTGCCACGATCGTGTCCGGCGTCAACTTCAGCAACTCGCGGCAAGCAAGGCAGATCTACAATTTTGTACTTGCTAACCTTGTGCCCAAGCTAACCGAACTCATTGATATTCCTCCAGCATATCGCTAAGGAGGGTAAACGGTTGACTGAGCGCTCCCTGGCCCGACGTGGTCCGCTTCAAGTGCCGCCGCCGCCGCAATCTCCGGCGGCGGCAGGGCATTCGTATTACCTCCCCGAGTACTATTACTTGTTTGAGGAGCCGGCCTTCCCGGCCGCTCGGACTGCTCGCGTAACTGCACTCGCCATTGCACGATGGTCGACTAGCTATTTAGCACGCTCGTTGAGCGGCATTCAAGGATCGCAGCAAGAGCAGTTACCGGCCAGCTCGGCGGAGCGCGAGGCAGCGATCAAGAGTGTCCTGAGTTGGATCGAACGGTCAGCCGCGCAGAAAAGTGTGGCCGCAATGGGTCTAAATCTATATCAAGGCGATGTTACGTTACTTGACCAGTACGATGGCTTCCCTGGCGTATTGATGCTGAAGGAGCGTGAATTCAGGGCACTGCAAAGCGTATGGAGGCGAGAGGCACTGCCAACGGACCTGTATTATCTGTCCACCAAGCAGCGGCAGATCGTGGAACCTGTGGCGTACGCGGGCGGGGTGGCGCGGATGCTCCAGCGCTACACTCCGCTCTACTGGTCTAGCCGAGACGCTGCAGCGACATCGTCGCTGCTAATACCCAGTGAGGATCAACGCCGGACAACATTCGCGGAGGCGTGCCGAAGGTTCCTGAACGTATTGAATACGCGCTTGCATTGTGTACCGCAATCTGAGATGGCTGTCCAAGGCAGGGACCAAGCAGAGCTTGAACGACTGCGCGACCTAACCATGCGGATCTACGAACGATATGCTGGTCGACAGATCAGTTTCGGCCGACGCCAGCAGGCACCGACGGTTGTGCAGAAGCAACAGGATAAAGCATTCTTCGCCGCTTGTTTTCGGTTTGCCAAGGCCATATCACTACGAAAGGCAGAACTGAACGAGCCCGGCACGAGACCAGATCCGGCCGAACTCGCAGATCTGAACGCGCTCATGGCACTAGTGACCGATACGCGAATGCGCGCCGATGAGGAGGAGGCACGCACCGGGCAGGACGATACTGTACCGGGGGTACTGGAGCATCAGTAGTGGGGATCAACTCTCTCGGTAGGTTGTTGCGGTGACCGAGTTCAAGGTATCGTGTCCTTCCGCATCGCGATGGAGCGAACACAAAAAGTATCAAGTGGCCTTGACCGTGGGTCACCCCAACCCTATTACCGCCCGGGGCGAACAACACTGATCCGGCCACTTTGCCCGCCGCCAGCACCGCGTATCATTGGTTTCCTTTCTGGTGCAGCCGTTTCGGAGACTTGATCAATGTGAGAGGAAATGCGTGAGAACATGGATCATCCGTTGGTGACAGATGATGAGCGCTGGTGCGGAGTCGCGCACCATGCCACCGCCGACGCGGCCTCCGGGACTGGGCCACGCGCACTATTTGCTCGAGACGGACTACTTCTTCAACGACGCCGAGCCCCGTTTCGCGATGGATATGGCCCTTTTCGAGCGCGCCGTTCGTATCACCGCCCGTTGTGTCGCGCAGTGGGCTGATCGCTATCTGGCTCGTCCCTGTGTCCAGCGTGATTTGCTTCGTCAAGGGGCGCTCCCGTCTTCGATAGAGGAACGGGAGCTATTTGTTGATGAGCTATTCGCCTGGCTGGCTGTCCTTCCAGACCCTATCTTGGGGGATGTCTTGAATCTTTACCAGCGAGACAAGCTGTTGCTTGATCAAAGCGACGGCATGGCATACGGATTCCTCACGCTCAGTCCCAAGCAGTTCGCGCAACTCCAGGCTTGCTGGGCGGCCAACGGATTGCCCAGCGATCTGTACTACCCAGCCGCAGCGCAGCGCATGGTTATTGAGCCCGTAGAGAAGTGGGGCGGCGTCGTACGCATTGGGCAGCGCTACACGCCACGCCGGTGGGCGCGCCGCGATCCGGGAGCAATTGACGCGGTACCAGTGCCAAGTGAAGAGGAGCGCGTGGCAAGCATCTTGGCAGCACTCTCCCAGTTCCAAAATGCCCTCTGGTTGCGTCGGACAGAGTTGATGGAACCTGAACGGACGAGGGATGCCTTCTTCACGGCGGAACTAACTGCCATAACGGCTGTTGATCGCGAACTGCAGCGATTGTCGCTTCAAATCAAAGGGATCGAACCGCATCGTACAGGCGGCAGATCCGAATGAAGCACGAGACCTCGCCCGAGGTCGTTCCCCACGGTTCGCCGCAGGACGACACATTCGCGGGCAGAGGAAACAGGCGATCTCCCGCACGATGTCAGGCCATCCGCTCGCAACAAGCCGAACGCGAGAATCAGGATTTATGGTGCGGCTCCGTCCTCAACGCTAACAGCACGCTGACGACGCTGGGCTACAACGCCGCCAACGAGTGGATGACGGCGACCAGCGGTGGCAAGACGGCCACCTACAGCTACGACGCCAACGGCAACGTGGTCGCCACCTGCAATTACTGCCCCACGGGCAGCGCCAGCGAGCCACCGGCCGGACAAGCGACGGATGGCAACAACTATCGGCAGGGCGGCCTGTTCTACGAGCCTGCCACCAAGACCTACTTGCTTGGCGCACAGTGAAGAGGCATTCTGTCGGGTCGTGGCCGGGTAGGTGCAGCGTGTGGGCCCGGCGCACCAGCACACCGCCGTCGCCCTGGCGGCGGGTGTCGTAGGCAGCGGCAATCGCTCCTTATGCTGTCGCTACTGCGCGCGACCGCGGTTGTCGCTGCGCAAGCGGTGCCAGATGCCGGTGTAATTGGCTAAAGCTTTGGGGCCCGCCGACCAGCCGCTGCTCGTGCTGGCGGACGACACCCTGGCCCGACGCTCTCCTCACCACCGCATAATGGCGGAATGCGAGGCTAGGCTCCCAGCCCCTGTCCGCCCACGATCAACAACTCATAGAGTCGGCGTTGACGCAAGGCGGCGGCGTGGTAGCGCTCGTGGTGGGCGGCATCCGGCTCGTAGGTCCGGCCAAGGGCGGCCGGCGCCGATGCATCGGTCAGGGAGGGTATGGCGCCCAGGCTGAGCAGAGCCAGTAGCGCAGCGCCACGGCTTGTCGCTTCCTGTTCTCCAGACGCCGTGAGGGGAGACCCTAAGACATCCGCCAGCATCTGCATCCAGAGCGGCGAATGGAGTACCGCGCCGCCATTCGCCACCAGTTGCGGCTTTCCCGGCACAATCGTCTGCAGCAGTTCATAGATCAGGGCGAAGCGGTAGCAAACGGATTCCAGTCCGGCCCGCATCATATCGATCGGCTGCGTGTTGAGGCTTATTCCCACGAAGGCGGCGCGCGCGTGCCCCGCCCAGTTGGGGCTGCGCTCGCCGGCCAGGAACGGCAGCACCGTGAGCCCGTGCGCATCCGGCTCCATTGCCGCCATCGCCTGCTCGGCGGCCTCCCCTTCCGGCAGGCGCAGGGTGCGCTGCAACCATTCCCAGAGGATGCCACCGTTCGACAGCGCCCCCCCCAGCACGAAGTAGGCCGGCGTGGCGTGGTAACACCACAAACCCCAGCGCACTGCCACGTCGTCGGCGGCAAAGCAGACGCGCATCGCCCCCGAGGTGCCGATCATCAGGGCAAAGCGACTCTGGTCGGTACAGCCGCTGCCGACATTGCTGCACGCTCCATCACCGGCGGCTGGATACCAGACAGCTTGCCGTAAGCCCGGCCAGCGCGAGGCATAGTCGGGTAGCAGCCCGCCGAGTGGCTCGCTGCCACTGGTCAATGGGCTCAACTGCTCGCTGCGCAGATGTAAGGCCGCCAGCACCTCGGCATCCCAGGTGCGGCGGTGCTGGTCGAGCAGGCCGGTGCCGGAGGCCATCGAGACACTGCAGTTCCACTTCCCGGTCAGCCGAAAATACAGGTACTCCCCGATAGAGGCCCAGCGTTGCGTCCGTTGCACGAGATCTGGCCGCGAGACGGCCAGCCAGCGTAACTTCGCCGGCCAGTAGCTGGCGTGGAGGACACAGCCGGTGCGCTGATGCACTGCCCGCTCATTCAGTTCCTGTTTGAGTTGCTCGGCGGCGGTAGTTGCGCGCGTATCGGCCCAGGTGTAGATCGGACTGAGCGGCCGCCCGTCACCGTCCAGGGCGATCATGTTGTGCCAGAACGTGTCGGTAGCGACAGCGCCGATGCGTCCGGCCAGAGGGCCGGCCTGCTGCACGATTTCATCAATCGCTGTGACGGCCGCCTTCACGATCTCGTCGGGGTCCAGTTCCACGCCGCCATCAGCGGTCGTCACCACTTCATAGGTTTTTCGCGCACCAGGCCCCGCAACGGCACGCCCGTGGCGATCGTACAGTTCCGTCCGCAAGGATGATGTGCCGATGTCCAGGGTAAGCACCAGTGGCCCTACCGCCGCTTCCGGGGTCACCGTTCCTGCTGCAGTTACCGCTGCCGTCGCTGCTCGCTCGATCACCTATCCTCCGTCCCGCTCGCGGTACCGCACCGCATGCCTGGCTACGCCGGCCGGCCCGCCGGACGGTCCTATTATGGCGTCCAGGTCGCTATCATGCGTCCAAGACGACCATTCAGGACAAGGAGTTGCCGTGAAAGCGATCTCGGACGACATTCGCGCCATTCCCTCCTCCGGTATTCGGGAGATGCAGGTGCTCGCGCTGGGCATGCCGGACGCGATCCACCTGGAGATTGGGGACCCTGACTTTGCGACGCCGGAGCACATCTGCGTGGCAGCCCAGCGTGCGATGCACGACGGCTGGACACGGTACACGGCCACCACCGGCTTCCTCTCCCTGCGCGAGGCGTTGTGCCGGAAGCTGGAGGTCCGTAACGGCATTCGGGCGAACCCGAACGAGGTCGTCGTCACCGCCGGGTCCACGAGCGGTCTTGCGGTGCTCATCCGCGCGCTCTGCGACCCAGGCGACGAGGTGCTGATACCGGACCCGGGCTGGCCCAACTACATGATGATGTGTACCGGCGCTCGCGCCATCCCGGTTCGCTATCCGCTGGAGCCGTCCGCAGGTTTCCAGCCCGAAGTGGCGCGACTGGAGCGCCTCGTCACGCCCCGCACCAAGGTGCTCCTCATCAACAGCCCGTCCAATCCGACAGGCTGCGTGTTCACTCGGACCGCCATGCAGGATCTTGTGGAGTTTGCCCAGCGCCATGACCTGTATCTGATCGGGGACGAGGTCTACGAGGAGATCATCTTCGAAGGTGGGCACGTCAGCCCCTACACCTTGACCGATGACCCGCGCGTCATCAGCGTCTTCAGTTTTTCCAAGACCTACGCCATGACGGGCTGGCGGCTGGGCTATTTCGTCGCGTCGGAGGAGATCGTCGCCAACTGCAACAAGGTCCAGGAGGGTTACGTCGCCTGCGCCTCCGCCATTTCCCAGAAGGCAGCCGAAGCTGCCCTGGCGGGTCCGCAGCAATGCGTGGCCGACATGCGTTCCGCCTATCAGCGCCGGCGCGACATTGCCTGTGACTTACTCGGACAGCAGGCCGCTACCTTCTACCCACCGTGCGGCGCCTTTTACCTGATGATCGACGTCAGCGCCGAAACCAGCGACGACATGGCCTTCTGTAAGTCCCTGCTGCAGCAGGATCGGGTGGCGCTCGCTCCCGGCAGCACCTTCGGCGACGTCTCGCGCGGCTGGGTCCGCGTCTCCCTTGCCGCCAGCGAAGCCCATATCCGCACCGGCATCAGCAAAGTGGCGGCACGACTGGCTGTGCCGGTGGGATGAGGAGATGAGGAGATTGGGGACGACATAGGTGCTCTGCCCATTCCCCCGTGCCCCCATTCCGCCCCTCGGGCGCCCCGTCCTCGTCACCCGCAGCGGACGCGAAGCGCTGGAACGCATTCTGGTGTACCTCAAGCCCCGGCCGCGCGATGAAATTTGGATCACGACGACACTCAATGCGCGAGGTCTGCATGTCAGCCCGTGTGTGACGGCAACCGTGGCCCGATATTGCCGTTTTGGCTTTGCGCCAGCCCCGCGGACGGTGGCTGCGCTCGTCATTCACGACTACGGGATGCCTCATCCGCACCTGGCGGCTATTCGTGACCAGTGTCGTCGCCACGGCTGGCCCTTGATCGAGGACGCTGCCCACGCCTTTGCCAGCACCGATGCTACCGGACAGCGTCTGGGGACTCTAGGTGATTTCGCACTCTTCAGCTTGCCAAAGTACTTTGCGCTTTCGCGGGGCGGGCTGGCAGTGGGGTTGACTGGCAGCGCGGCCGGGTCGGAGGATACGGCAGTTGCTGCGCAGTTCGACGCTGTGCTGCCAATGGTAGGCGACATCGCCGCGGCCCGCCGGCATAACTGGCTCCTCCTCGACTCCCTCCTCGGCAAGCTGGGACATCACAGCGACCTACCTCTGACGCCGGGGAGCGTGCCTATGGTGTATGCCTTGCATGCGCCGCGCCAGTTCGCGCTGCTTAGCCGCTTGCGACGCGCCGGCATCGAGAGCGGCCCCGCTGTCCATTGTAATCGGCTGCTCCTGCCCTGCCACCAGTGCCTGAAGTCCGAGGATGTGCACCGCATTGCCCGCGTCATCGGGAGTGCGGACGCAGGGGAACGATCCGCGTCGTGGCCCCCGCTGTACCTGACACCAGGGCCACGCAGCCACGCCTGGCGTGCTGGCCTGACGAACCTCCGTTAAGCGGCAGGACCCGAGCCGGGCGTATGCAATACGCCCCTAACGGCCTCGATTGCAGGCGTTCTTGTTTGCACGCGGCCATCTCGCCGCACGCCGTAGGGGCGTATTGCATACGCCCAGGTCTCACCGCACGCGCCGATGCCGGACGTTCGCCAACAAAGTCATAAAGCTTCGGGGACACGGCCCCCCTTTATCGTCGGTACCGGCGATGACGTGGTGCGCGACTCAGGCCCATTCCGCCGCGATCAACACAGCAACCGGCGCATTGTTCGTCTCCGCCTGCACGAGCGCCCTCTCGAAAGCGCTGGCGTCGGCCGTGGAGCGAACTGTGTGGTGCTCAATCTGCCAGGCGTCGAGCACCGGCTCCAGAAACAGCGCGGCGGTATCCTCCGATAGTCCGTCGGGCTGAAAGCCGCGGTAGCCGATCAGGAGCAAGAGCGGCAGGCGAAGCCAGAGCGCCAGCCCGCGAACCGAGTCGCCCGACTCGTAGAAGCCCGTGCTCTGGATGACCACCACAGGCTTCTTACCGGCCACGAAGAGCCCGGCGGCCACGCCGAAACTCTCGCCTTCGCGACACACCTGGACCAACGTCACATCGGTGTCACGCCGGACCAGGTCGTAAAGCACTGCCGATTCGCTGTCGGGGAGCCAGACGAGGTGGGTAACGCCCTGACGCTTCAGGCTGGCCAGCACGGCGGCTGTATCGAGCGTGTCAGTTGCCGCAACAGTCAGCGTTGGCGACTGAATCATTGCCATGCGTTCCTTTCGAGAATAGGCTGAACACAGCCACAATCCTACACCGAACCGTACCGGCCCTTTCCGCCATTTTACGCGGTTTGCGGCTGGCCGGCGCAGGATGGCGGTGAGACACGGGTACGATTACTCCAGATAGAACACAAAAGGAAGGTAGAACGTTGGCTACTCGCACATTGCAGGCGACCACGCGCACGGTTCTGGGGAAGCAGGTGAAGCGCCTGCGCCAGGAAGGTCTGGTGCCGGCGAACATCTATGGCCACAACCGCCAGTCGGAGGCGGTGCAAATTCCCCAGCGTGAACTGGAGTTGGTGGCCCGCGAGGCCGGCAGCAGCGGCATGGTGGAATTGCACGTCGATGGAGAGAAGGGTGTGCGCAACGTCCTGATCCGCCGCCTCACCTATAACGCCATCACCCGGCGCCCGATCCATGCCGACCTCTACCACGTGCGCATGGACGAGCCAATCGTGGCGGAAGTGCCGATCCACCTTATTGGCGAGGCGCCAGCCGTGCGGGACGAGAACGGCAATATCCTGCCTCTGCTCAGTCATGTGCGCGTGCGCGCCCTCCCCGGCGACATGCCGTCCATGATCATTGTGGACATCTCCGGCCTCCTCCACGTCGACGACGCGATCGCCGTCCGCGACCTGAAGTTGCCGGCCGGCGTGGAAGCGATCCTCGATCCAGACGAACTCGTTACCAAAGTCAACGCGCCACGCGTCGTCGTGGAGGAGGCCCCGGCTGAGGTTGCCGAGATCCCGGCCCCACCTACCGAATAGGCCTGCGCGGCGCGGAACACGCTGGCAGTGTCCCGCGCCGTCCCATCAAGGGGGCGCTTCCTGTGCCACCGGCTGCTTCTTGTGTCTTCCGGGCATTGGGTGTAAGATACAATCACGCTGCGCGTCGGGATAGGCGCCGCTGCATCCTTGTCGCCACCCGCATCGGGCAGCAGTGAGAGGAGCGTTCCATGCACCGCATCATCGTGGCTAACCGCTATGGTCACCAGGTAGTAGAATGGGAAACGACCGACACCGAGGAAGCCCGGCAACAGATTGCCGCAGCCGAGCGCATCCTGCGGGAAGCACGGGAGCAAGGGTGTCTCGTCTCCCGCAAGGAGGGGCCACGACACGTCCTCGATACCCGCCCCTTCGATCCCCGCGTTGAGGAGTATCAGATCATTGCCCCCATCGCCGGCGGCTAGTCTGGCGGCCTGGTGGCGAAGCCTGGTCGGACGCGGTACCCCTGGCCACCGCCAACCCGCTGACCTCGCGCACATTGAACAGCCCTGGCGCGCGCGCTGGGAGCACCTGCCACGCCGGTCCCCCGGGCCAGGGTTCGGCACCCGCCAGCGCCGTGAGGCGCACCAGCGGGCACGCGAGGTCGCGCGCACCACGCTCGGTGAAGCCTTGTGGAATCGCGCCCAACAGCAGGGCTACCTTGACCTCCCTTCCGGCAAGCACCGCGGCATCACCTATCGCCTGCGCGTCGGGCGGAGGATCGAAGTGCTCTGCGCGCCAGAGGTGAGCTCGCCCTGGCCGCATCCCTATCTCTGCATTAACCCGACATATCCCCTGCCGGAAGAGGAGTTCTTTGCCCAACTCTACCTCTACGTTCGGGACCGGGAGGATGTCGTTCTGCGCCTCGCTGCTCCCCAACCGTGGGACCAAACCCTGGGGCGGACGTTCTAACGTGCCTGGCGACTGAAGGCGCGGCTAACGCTGCCAAGCCGCCCTTCGGCGGCTGAATCAGTCCGCGCAGGCGGACTTGGCGATGGTAGCCGCGACTTCAGTCGCCAGGCCGGGACGCGCCACTAGCGCAGTACCTCAGCGACAAGCGGGCGGGGCAGTGGCGCCTGGCCTTCTAGGCGATAGGCGTTGCGCACCGCCTGCACAGCTCGCTCGGCGGCGCGCTCGCTGCGGGCATGGACGGTGGCCAGGAGATCACCCGGCAGCACCGACGTCCCCACTTTCGCCTGCAACACGAAGCCGGTGGCGTGGTCGATGGCCTCGCCCTTCCGCGTTCGCCCCGCACCCAGGGCAATCGCGGCATAGCCCAGTTCGCGGGCGGCGATGGCGCCCACGAAGCCGGCGTGCTCGGCGCGAACCGGAATCTGGAGCGGGGCCTGCGGCAGTAAAGCAGGGTCGTCGATGACGCGCGGGTCCCCGCCTTGGGCCGCTACCATCGCTCGCAACCGGGCCAGCGCCGCACCCGACGCCAGGACCTCCGCCAGCCGGCGCTGGGCAGCAACAGCATTCCCCTCCAACCCGCTCAACTGCAGGAGTTCCACGCCCAGTTGCAGGCACAAGTCGCGTACATCGGTCGGGCCGCCACCGCGCAAGGTCTCGACGGCTTCAGTGACTTCCAGGGCATTGCCGATCGCCCGGCCCAGCGGCTGGTCCATCCAACTCAACGCAGCCGCGATGTGCAACCCGGCAGACTTGCCAATGGCCAGCATGGTCTGCGCCAGCTCGCGGGCGGCGGCGGGCTGCTCCATAAAGGCCCCGTCACCCATCTTGACGTCCAGCACCACGTAGCGAGCGCCCGCCGCAATCTTCTTGCTCATCACGGAGGCGGCGATTAACGGAATGGAGTCAACGGTGCCCGTTACGTCGCGTAAGGCGTAGAGCTTGCCGTCACCTGGTGCCAGATCGGCGGTTTGGCCCGCGACGACGAGGCCAACGGTCTGCGCCTGGCGCAAAAATGCCTCGCTGCTGAGAACCACGCGCATACCCGGTATGGCCTCCAGCTTGTCCAGCGTTCCCCCGGTGAAACCCAGACCGCGACCGGACATTTTGGCGACCGTGAGCCCCGCCGCCGCCACCATTGGGGCGAGGACCAGCGTCGTCTTGTCACCGATGCCGCCGGTCGAGTGCTTGTCGGCGGCGGCAAGCCCGTGGGCCGCCAGGTCCAGGCGCTGGCCGCTGGCGACCAGCGCTTCCGTCAGCGCGACGGTTTCGTCAGCACTGAGACCATTCAACACGACGGCCATGAGCCAGGCCGCCACCTGGTAATCAGGTAGCTCGTCGCGGACGTAACTCCTGACCAACCAGCCGACCTCGTCGCTGGTCAAAGCGCGTCGCTGCTTGGTCTTCTCGATCAAGCGCAGCATGTGATGACCGTCGCTGCTCACGCCCGCTCCGCTCGCATTCCTGCTGGCTGTGAACCGGAAGGACCGCCCACCGCCAGTACCACCAGTGGTCTCGGCCCCTATTCTACAGGCGATGTGGTTATGTAAGCACCGAGGAGGATGATAGAGAGAGGATTACGCATGAGCTTTTATCGCTATCACCAGACACTTGGCGAGTTGCATAGCGCCATCCTGGCGCGCGAGCGGCGTCGGGCGTTGCAGCGAGAGACGGTTATGGAGGCGGCGCTTATGCTGGCATCGGCCCTGATCGGGCTGGGCTTCGCCGCCCGTTTTTTCCAGGCGGGGTCGCCGCTGCCGGCGTTGAACCAGGTGCTGGCTGCCCTGCGCGGCTGGCTGTAGCCGCACGACAGCGGGGCAGCGGATCGTCCCCTGGTATCCTGATGGCGAGCCAGTGCGCGCGCGCCGCCCGCGGCACATCGACCGCGGCAGCATGGAGGGATACCAGAACGATGGCGATTACTGCAGAACGCGATCTGACGACGACTGTCGGCGTTGCCCGGCAGATTGCCCCGTACTGCACGTCGCTCTACGCCTACGCGCGACGGCGCACCCACGTCGTGATGGTCGGCAACGTTGGTGTGGGCGGCGACCAGCCGATCCGCGTCCAATCCATGACGACCACGAAGACACTCAATACCGAAGCGACCGTCGAGCAAGCCGTCCGTCTCGTTCAAGCGGGCTGTGAGATCGTGCGCATCACCGCGCCAACGGTCAAGGCGGCGCGCAACCTCGGCGTCATCAAGGAGCGCTTGACGGCGCGCGGTGTCTCCGTACCGCTGGTGGCCGACATCCATTTTTCACCGGACGCGGCGATCGAAGCCGCCAACCACGTCGAGAAGGTGCGGGTGAACCCGGGCAACTACGCCGATTCGCGTCAGTTCGCCGTGCGGGAATACACCGACAGTGAGTACGCAGCCGAGCTCCAACGCATCGAGGAGCGCTTCGCGCCGCTGGTCCTGAAGTGCCAGGCCCGTGGCGTGGCCATGCGCGTCGGCACGAACCACGGATCGCTGTCGGATCGTATCGTCAACCGCTTCGGTGATACGCCCGAAGGGATGGTGGAATCGGCCCTGGAGTTCGTCCGCATTTGCGAGAAGTACGACTACTTCAGTGTCATCCTGTCGATGAAGGCCAGCAACCCCAAGGTGATGATCGCCGCCTACCGGCTTCTAGCAGCGCGGATGGCGGCGCTGAACATGACGTATCCATTCCACCTTGGGGTGACGGAAGCCGGAAACGGCGAAGATGCCCGCATCAAATCCGCCATCGGCATCGGCAGCCTGTTAGCGGATGGTCTCGGCGACACGATCCGCGTATCGCTGGCCGAAGAACCGGAGGCGGAAATTCCGGTGGCTCAGGCGCTGGCCCGGCGGGACCTCACCTCCCACCCTAGAGAGTCTCTTGGGGGCGATGCCCCGCCCTGGGACCCGTTCCATTACGCCCGCCGGGAAAGCCAGCCGGTGACTATCGGCCCGATCACCATTGGCGGTAGCAACACGGTGTCGGTAGTGGCGCGGGCTGGGGTAACCACCGACGCCGCAACCGCTCAGGTCTTGCGTTGGGCAAGCCCCGGCGCACGCCGGCTCCAACGGCCGGACGTCGTGCTGTGGCCGGTGGATAGCGAAGCGGACGTTGAGGCATTGCGGCGGCTGCACGGTCGCCTGGCGAGCGCTCGCGGGCTGGCGATGATGCCGGATGGGGGTGACACCTCCCTGCCCAAACTCGCCATCCTCGCGGCTGGTCGGGAACCGGGTCACTTACACCGGGCGATGGCCTTCGCCGACGGCGTCATGCTTATTCAACCGGATGCAGCGACTGCCCGCGACCTGGCGCGAGCATCCCGAGCCGCCGGCAAGGCGCTCAGCCTGCACGGTGACGTTGGCAGCCCGTTGGCGGAAGCCAATGTGCCGGCGCAGGATGCCGTTGCTTCCTTGCTGCAGGCCGTGGCGGCAGCCAGAGCCGAACTGGGCGATTGCTTCCTTGTGAGTATGGATGCGCCAACTGCAGCGTTGCGGATCACAGCGCAACGACGGCTCGTCACCGATCTGGCTGCTACCGGCTGTCGCGCTCCCCTGTTGCTCACAACCCGGCCGGACGCCGAGCCGCTGATCCCGGCGTCGGTCAGCCTGGGTAGCTTGCTTTGCGATGGGCTTGGCGATGCCGTTCAGGCTACCGTCCCCGAGGCCGGCCAGGAGGAAGTGCGCTTCACCTTCAACGTGTTACAGGCAGCCGGTTCCCGCCTGTCGAAGACTGATTACGTCGCCTGTCCATCCTGTGGCCGGACCTTATTCGACCTGCAGAGCACCACCGATCGCATAAAAGCCAGAACATCGCATCTCGTAGGCGTCAAGATCGCCATAATGGGCTGTGTGGTAAACGGTCCCGGCGAGATGGCGGATGCCGACTTCGGCTACGTTGGCGGCAGCCCGGGGCACGTCAACCTGTATGTCGGCAAGACCTGCGTCGAGCGGAACGTGCGGGAGCAGGACGCCGACGAGCGCCTGATCACCCTGATGAAGGCGCACGGCCGGTGGCAAGAACTGGAACCGGACGACGACAGGGAAGCGCTGAACTAGGTCCAATACAGTTCAGTAAGGCGCGAGCAGGGCCGCGACTGCGGTCTGCGGCCAAGCGACGAGGGGCGACTGCGGTCGCTGGCGCGTTGATACTCGCTGCCACACGCGACCGCAGTCGCCCCGTTAACTTGGCCGCAGACCGCAGTCGCGGCCCTGCTCGCGCCTTCGGAGTCTGCTGCGTCACCGGACGATCAGGCACGGTGCAGCGAGTGCGGTAACTCCGGTGTATCCCCCAATTTACTGCCGCCATTGCACGTAAACAGCCACACGGTTATAGTGAGCGCACGCTTGGTAGACGCAGCGGGGGAAAAGACATGCATGCCAAAATAGTGGTGGTCGACGACGACAACGACCTCTGTCAGCTTCTGGACGCCCATCTTGGTAGCCTCGAGTGGCCAGTAGTCACCTGTACGAACAGTCACGACGCAGTGCAAACCATCCTGAGGGAGCAGCCGGCGCTCGTGGTACTCGACGTCATGATGCCCGGCATCGACGGCATCACCATATGCCGGCTATTACGCGAGCGCTCAGCAGTACCGATCATCCTGCTCAGCTCCCGAAACGAATCCTTCGACCGAATCATCGGCCTCCGTGCCGGCGCCGACGACTACATCGGTAAGCCCTTTGACCTTGATGAGCTTGAGGAGCGCATTCGTGCAGTCTTGCGGCGGGCACGGCAAGGCGCGACGACCTACGGGGCGGACCGCGTGCTGGAGTATGGCGGCCTGCGCTTCGATATGGCACGGCGATCGCTCACCTACAAAGGGTCGCTCGTGTCACTGTCGCCGATGGAGGCGGGCCTGCTCGAAAAGCTGGCGCGCAGCCCCCGGCGCATGCTGAGCCGGGAAGAGTTGAGTCGCGACGTATGGCATCACGATGGCGACCAGGCGAGCCGGACGATCGATGTTCACGTCCAGCGGCTGCGCAAGAAGCTGCAGTTGGCGGGCGGTCTGGGCAACTGGATCGTCACCATCAAGAGCGGAGGGTACGAGTTCGCCCCTCTTGAGGATTAGGGTCTTTTCATTAGGGAGGCGCACGGCCGAGGACGAGTGCGACAGCGTGGGTGGGTCGGCCGGCGAAGGTACGCAGGGATTCGGCGATGTTGCTGACGCCGGAGCGACGAAGGAGGGCCAGGCCGAGATTGCGCAGTCCGGCCACGGCCTGCGGGGCGGCGCCGGTCCGGACTTGGGAGGCACCCTCGCCCATCGTTACGTCACGGACACGGTGCAAGCGGTTCTCGATGCCCCAGTAGCTGCGGATCATCCGCAAGTGGTGGTCGGCGTCGGCCCGATCGGGTGGCAGGCTACTGATGCCAAACGTCACTTCCTCCGTGATCTCGCCGGTGTGCGTGTCGATCCGACGGCGCACCAGCCGCCAGAGTTGGTGGACATGGGGCCAGGGCTGGCCGTGGGTCCCCAGTTCCCCCACCTGTCGGTTCCACGCCGGGTCGGCGAGCGCCCAGAGTTCGCGCCGCTCGAGGCGCCCGTGGCTGGGCTTGGCCGGCGCCTGCACCGCCGCCGTCAGCGTCGCCCCGCGCTCGCGCCACGCTCCCTGTTCCCACAGCGGCCAGGCGGTGTATAGACCGCGGCGGGACCGGCGCGGCCGGATTACCGGCGCACAGGGGGGGAGAAGGCCCGGCGCAGGTCCGCGAGCAGCGCTGGCTGATTCTCCTTGACCGGGAAGACGTAATCCCCGCCCGCCGCCACGATCTGCGTGCACACCTCCCGCTGCGTCTGCAGCGAGTCCCCGAGCACCACCGCCCCCGCCAGCGGCGCCTGAGCGAGGGCCGTCTTGGTGGCCGCCAACTCCTGCCCTTTGCCTGGCGCCAGCACCTCGGCTAAGACGACCTCATGGTGGATCGCATACACCGCCACCAGATGCACCCCCGGCAGGCGCTCGCCGTTAATGCCGCGCAGCGTCTTCCCATCCACCGCCAACACTTCGTCCGGCTTGAGCCCGGTCTAGGCCAGCCAGCCCCCCACCGCCCGCTCGAACGCGGCCACGTCCAACCCCTTGAACACCCGGTGCAGCGTCGCCACACAGGGACTGCGCCCTGGCCGCAGGCCGAGCTTTTCGAGCAGCCCGGGGTTGTCCTCCAGCCGTTCCCGGCCCCACTGCGCGATCGCATAGAGACTGCGGGCGCCACACAGCATTGCTGCCACCGCCACCTGCAACAGCGGCACCAAACTCATGCACCCGCAGGTGCGCGCGCCGCCGATCCGGGATCGTGGCCAGCGCCGCCGCTAATGTTTGCTCCGCCATGTCCCCCTCCCGATCCACCATTGCTGCCCAAGCATAGCCGCCCTCTACCCTAATGAAAAGACCCTAACCGGCCGTTAGAGGCGCCTGTTCAGGCCTGAATAGGTCCCGTAAAGTAAAGACGGAGCGCCGTGATCTTGCCATCAGCAAGGTCATAGATCACCGAATAGGGCACATGATGTCCGTCCTTGCGGATGAAATCCGCTTCAACTGCCGCGTGTCCTTCGCTCCAAAACAGGCTCCGCAGCTTGATCTCACCTAACGACTCGGTACCGGTAATCCCTTGGCGCACGGCTTCCCGGCCCTGGTAGCGCTGATCCGTGCCCTCAACGGTTAACATCACGTCATCGTTGAAGTACTGTGCGAAGTCCCCGCGACCCTGCATAGCATTGGCAAACGCCTGCATTGTCTGCTGTGTCTGCTCCGCTGACATAGCCATTGCGCACCTCCTCGGCTACCGCCCGTGTCAAACCGCCGATCCCATAAGCGCCTACCTACATCGGGTATTGCGTAGACTGCGAGTTTCAATACCCTCAAGCGGGTCGATGTCCCTGAAGCCGCAGCCGTCGATGCTGGGCGCACACCTCATTTCATCGGTCGCCACCCCATTCCGGGGCGCTACGGCCTATTGTAGTGCGTCGGCTGCCTGGCGCGCAAGTGTCCGTTTTCCCTCAGCTAAAATGCTACTGAGCGACCTACAGTTCCCTCATTTGAAAATGTTACCGAGGGGACGATGCGAGCCGACGAGGGAATGACACTGGATGAGCGACGGAAGTACCTGGGGCAGATGGTGAGCCGATACCGGGTGGCGGACCGGGCGGGGCGCGGGGTGCTCTTGACAGAGATGGAGGTGGTGACGGGATTACATCGCAAGCATCTGCTGCGGTTGTTGGCGCCGGGCGGGTTGATTCGCCGCCGACGCGGGAAGGAACGGGCGCGGGCGTATGGCGCGGCAGTCGATGACGTGCTTCGCGTGGTGTGGGAGAGTCTGGATTATGTGTGTGCGGAGCGCCTGGCGCCGGCACTGCTCCCGACGGCGGAGCATTTGGCGGGCTTCGGGGAGGTACGGCTCACGCCGGAGCTGCGGGAGCAACTGGGGCGGATCAGTCGGGCGACGGTGCAGCGGCGATTGGATACGCTGCGCCAGGACACCCCGCGCTTGCCAAGACGCGGGCCGGAGGCGGCCAACCAGGTTGCCCGAACGTTGCCGATGGGCCGATTAGCCTGGGACACGACGGAGCCGGGGCACTTCGAGGTGGATTTGGTCCACCACAGCGGGCCGGTGGCAAGCGGTGACTACATCCATACCTTACAGATGGTGGACATCGCGACGGGTTGGAGCGAGCGGGTGGCGATCCTGGGACGCGGACAGCGGGCGATGGAGGCAGACTTTGTCGCGATCTTGGCGCGCTTGCCCTTCCCGATCAAGCACCTGCATCCGGACAACGGCAGCGAGTTCCTCAATCATCATCTGGTGCGCTACTGGGGGAAAGCCATCGTGGACGTGCAACTGAGTCGCAGCCGGCCCTTCCACAAGAACGACAATCGCTTCATCGAGCAGAAGAACGATACGCTCGTCCGCGCCTACCTCGGTCGCGCCCGGCTGGACACGCCCGCCCAAGTTGAGGCACTCAACGATCTCTTCGATGCCATGTGGACCTACTACAACCTGTT
>DHIZ01000190.1:0-1971 GCA_002404055.1 Chloroflexi bacterium UBA4733 | reverse complement strand
GTGGACCTACTACAACCTGTTCCAACCGGTGCTGCATTTGGTGGAGAAGCAGGTCGTGCCGGATGCGGGGGGCGGGCGAGGACGGCTGCGGCGCAAATGGGACGCCGCCAGGCCGCCCTATCAGCGACTGCTCGAAACCGGCGTGCTGGCGGCAGATGAACAGGAGCGCCTGGCGACGCTCCAGCGCATCACCAATCCCCGCGCGTTACGGCGCCAGATCTACCAGGCGATCCCGCAACTCTGGAGATTGGCGTCGCCAAGGGAGGGTGCGGACCCAAGGACGGCAACCGAAGACGTGGACATCGCCGGCTAGCGCCGGCGAGACGGGGCGGTGCGCCGCCCCGTCGCTGCATGGGGTGGCGACCAAGCGCCGTAGCAGAAAGGAGAGGCTCGCCCTGGTCACATTTTCTTTTGAGGGAACTGTGCCGTTTACGACCCCCTCGGTAGCATTTTCATTTGAGTTGACACGCCGCTCCCGGTGGCCGAGTTGGAGGACGCGCTGGAGGCGTTCCTCGCGCCGGTGGCGGCGGAGTTGCCGGACGAGCGCTTGCGGCGGGTGCTGGTGCAGGCGGTGCAGGGGATCGTGGGCAGTCAGTCGCCGGTGGTGACGGCGGTGGCGCGCGGGGTAGAGCGGGAGCAGGAGCACGCCTGGCCGCTGGCGAAGCGGATCTATCGCTTCCTCGCCAACGGGCGCTTCGGCCACCGCCAGCTCTTGCGGGGCCTGGTGCGAATCGCTCGGCGGGCGGTGGCGGCGGTCAACCCGGCCTACCTGGTGGTGGCACTGGACCCGGTCAATTTCGAGAAGCCCTACACCAAAAAGCTGGAGGCGGTCTGCACCGTTATGAAGAGTACGCCGCCAGGACCGGACGGGGGAGAAGCGGCTCACCCCTGGCTATCCGGCCGTCACGGCGGCGGTGGTGAATCTCCCTTCGCCGGTCGTTTGCTACGCCCACTGGTTCTCCTACCGGGCGAAGGATTTCCGCAGCGAGAACCGGGAGTTGTGGCAACGGCCGCCCTGCGGGCGTCAGCGCCGGGCGACGCGGCTGGTGTTCCCCCGGCGGCGGCTGCGCTTCGTGGGCGACAGCGGGCTGGACGATCAGAAACTGTTTGCGCAGGTGCGGCAGGTGCAGGCCGAGTTCGTCGTCCGGGTGAGCCATCTCAACCGCCTGGTCGAGGTGTACAACGCCCGCCTGGACCGCTGGGAGACGGCAGCACTGGCGGACCTGGTGGCGACGGTGCCGCTGGGCCTGCGCCTGGAGGCGGCCTTCCAGCATGCCCGGCGAGAGCGTCGGGTCACCGTCGAGAGCGGCTGGCTCACCATCCGGCTGCCGGGTCAAGACTGGCCGCTGTGGCTGCTCGTTGCCCACGACCCCGACCTGGATCGCGATCTGGTCCTGCTGACCAATGTCCCCATCCGCTCCGCTCTCGATGCCCAGACGGTCTACACGGACTGGCGCCATCGTCCCCAGATCGAGCACACCTACCGCTTCGACCAGGAGGACGGCCTGGACGTGGAGGACATGCGCGTGCGCAAGCTGGAGCGCATGCGTCGCCTCTTCCTGCTGGTCCTGCTGGCCGCCATGTTCGTCTACCACCTCGGCTTGGCCTGGCCCGAGCCAGCCGTCCGCTGGCTGCGCTGTCCGCCGACGCCCGCAGGGCGGCCGTGCAAGCTCGGCCTGCGGATCGACCGCGACGGCCCCTATCTCCTCCTCGCCGGCATCCGCGCCGTCTTTGTCACCGCCGCCACCCTCGCCTATGCCGCCCACTACCCTTTCCCCAGAGGCGGGACATAGATGTGGGTAATCACCAGAGCAAAAACACTTGACATCAGGCGCGCCAGCCGTTACGCTAACAGGCCCCGAATGGAGGGAAGCCAAACGGCGACCACCACAGGGGCAGCACGTTAGCAAGTGAAGATGATGAAGACATGGGGAGGAGGCGTGAGTCTGGCTGGGCTGACCTTTGGAGGGT
>DHIZ01000193.1 GCA_002404055.1 Chloroflexi bacterium UBA4733 | reverse complement strand
GTTCGTTGCGTTGGCGGCAACACTCCGCCATTCAGTGACGGCAGTCGAGGACAGTGCCTTCTTGTTGACCGTGGCCTGGCCTGGCCATTCTCCATCCTCCGCAAGGTCGTAGTATATCTCGATGTCGGATACCGTAGAATCGGCGCTATGCCACACCATGATCGTACCGCGGGTGCCAATGTCGAAGCCAGGAGGCGGTCTTCCGGTCGCAAGCCGCGCATCGCCATCGTGCGCGGCGCCACGCTCAACCACTGGGAGATGCAAAGTTACGCCGGGTTGACGAGCAGCTTTGACGTGACGGCGTTCGGCTCTGACCGGGGCTCTTTCGATCGCGACCGCATGCCGTTCTCCGTACGCACCTTGCCCGGTCTCTTGCACTGTGCCGAGCGGACGCCGCTGGTGCGGCGCTGGTATCGCGACCGCTACGAGCACAACGAGGTGATGCTTGGTCTAGGTTACGCCCTCCGCGACTTTGACCTTATTCATACTGCCGAAACATTCAACCCCTACTCGTTGCAGGCCCTGCGAGCGACCCGCCATCGAGGAGTGCCGCTGGTCGTGAGCGTGGCCGAGAACGTTCCCGGCAAGTTTGACGAGTTTCCACGGTTGCGGGCTGCCCGCCGCCAGGTGGCAGCCACGGCCGATCTGTTCCTCGCCCTCACGGAGCGCAACCGGCAGTGGCTGCTCCTGGAAGGGGCGGCGCCGGAGAAGATCATCATTCACCCCACGGGCGTCGACCGGACGCGCTTCTATCCTGCGCCACCCGATGCGGCGCTGCAGGCCGCCCTGGGCCTGACTTCGCAGCATCTCGTCGTCGTCACCATCGGCACGCTGCAATGGGAAAAGGGCTATTTCGAGCTGTTGGCGGCGGCAACGCTGTTGCGCGCCGACCCGGCGATCGGCCCTCGCTTGCGTTACGTGTGGGTCGGGCGCGGACCGGAGCAGACGGCGCTGGAGCGGCAGGTGCAGGAGCAAGGGCTGGCCGATGTGATTCGCATTGTGCCGTACGTGCCGTACGAGCACGTCCCCCGCTACCACCGCCTGGCCGATGTCTTCTGCCTGCCCAGCAATCCGACTCGCTGGATCCGCGAGCAGTTCGGGATGGTGCTGGTAGAGGCGATGGCGTGCGGGAAGGCCGTCGTCGGCGCTTGCGTCGGAGGGATTCCCGAAGTGATCGGCGATGCCGGCACGCTCACCCCGCCCGCCGACTTTGTCGGCCTGGCCGCCACCCTCAAGCCGCTGCTGCTGTCAGCGGAGCGGCGGAGCATACTCGGCGAACTCGGGCGGCAGCGCGTGGAGCAGCACTACGACGCAGCCAAGCTAGTTGATCGCCTGGCCGACCAATATGCGCGACTGCTGGAAGGTCGCGCGGCGTGCTAGCGCCAGTCCAGCACGACACCGAGGGCGTCGCCCGGATGCTCCTGGAGGAGCGCGTAGGCTGCCGGCGCCTGTTGCCAGGGGTAGCGATGGGTAATGAGTGCCTGGACATCGGCACGACCGGCGGCGAGCAGGTCGAGGAACAGTTCGCCATCGCGTTCGCGCGTCCAGGGGTTGCCGAGCGTCGCGACGGGGGGATGGGTGTTGTTGTGGGCGCCGATAAGGTGCAGCCCGCGCGCGTGGACGCTGTCGTGCAGGTCGATCGTGGTGCTGCCACGTGGCGAGCCAAGGAGGACGATGCGTCCTTGATTGCGGGCCAGCCTGGTCGCCCCAGGGATGACGTCCGCGACGCCGGTCGCTTCGATAACGACATCGGCCAGGCGTCCTCGGGTTGCCGTGCGTATGGTGGCAAGCGCGCCATCGCAGTCGCCCTGGATTGCCACCAGCGGTCCGATCTCGGACGCAATGTCCAGCCGGCGTGGGGAGAGGTCGACGGCAATCACCGGTAGGGCGCCGGCGAAGCGCGCCCACTGCGTCGCCATCTGGCCAACTAGCCCCATCCCAATGATCACCACCGCTTCGCCGAAGACGAGCTGCCCCTGACGCACGCCGTTCAGGGTAATCTGGCCCAGGGTGCGGAAGGCGGCCGCTTCATCGGCCACCGTGGCGGGAATGTGGTTAAGGTCGCGCGCCTCCCGCACTTCATACTGCGTGTGGTGCCCGCCGCCGCAAACACGGTCGCCCACCGTGAAGTCGGTCACTCCCGGCCCAACCGCCAAGACTTCGCCGGCCATGCTGTATCCCGGCAGGAACGGGAAGGGGACGTGCTTTGCCCACCCCGCTCTGGTCAGCACGGTCAGCTCAGTGCCGATGCTGATGACGCTGATAGTCGTGCGCACGAGCACCTGCCCCGGTCCGGGGTCGTGCTCTTCCAGTTCCTCGATAGCGACCCGATCTGGTGCGGGAAAGACGACGGTCGGCGTCCGCATCGCGCAGCCCCCCTTTCCCATCCAGAGGAGTGTACATTACCGGTGGTGACAGGCGCGGCGAAGACGCCGTCAGTCCGCCGCTTCGCCCGTCCAATCAAGGATCACGCCCAGGGCGTCGCCACGATCGGCAAGCAGGCGTTCGTACAGGGCCGGCGCCGCGTGCCCAGGAACGCGGTCGCTGATCAAGGGGGCAATCGCGATCGCTCCGTCGGCGAGCAAGTCCCAATAGAGTCGCGCCGTCCGCTCCACGCTCCAGCCGGACTGCAAAGGAAGTTCCCCGAAGGGGAGGGTGCTGATGTGGGCGCCGATCAGTTGTAATCCCTGCCCATGCACCGTTTCGTGCAGTTCCAGGTTGACGGCCCCCGAGGGCGACCCGGCCAGCACGACGCGCCCCTGCCGCCGCGCCAGATGCAGCGCCAGGTCAATGGCGGAGGGACTGCCGGACGATTCCAGCACCACGTCGGCCAGTTCTCCCCGGTTATGGGCCCGGACGAGTGCGAGCGGCTCGGCCTTGCGCGGGTCCTCCGCGACGGTCACGCCGCCGGCGCGCGCCGCCGCTAGATGGCCGGGGCGGTGGCCCAGGCCGATCACCCGCCCCGCCCCGGCCAGCCGCGCGAAGCGGCAGCAGAACTGGCCGATCACGCCCAGCCCCACCACGGCCACGGTGTCCCCAAGTTCGATCCGGGCCAGGCGCACCCCATTGAGCGCCACCAGCGCCAGCGCCAGGAAGGCGGCCGCCTCATCGTCGACCTCGGGGGGAATGGGGATGACGTTTGGCCGCTCCGTTGGCGGTCGCTGCAGCGTGAGCAACGCCGCGCTGCCGTGCGGCGCGTTGGCAACAACGCGGTCGCCGATGGCGAAGGCCGTGGTGCCGGCGCCGACGGCCTCCACGCACCCAACCAGGCTATACCCCAGATCACCCGGGTAGCGCGTGATTCTTCGCCAGAAGGCGCCTTCCGGCCACTCCCCGCGCACCGTCGTGAGTTCGGTCCCGACGCTGACCAAGCTCACATGGCCCCGGATGAGCACTTGGTTCGGGCCTGGCGCGGGGAGCGCACGCGCTTCCAACGCCACCTGCCCGGGGCCCTGGCAAACCACAATTTGCGCCGTTACCACCTGTGTGTCCCCTCCTTTGATGCTGTTGGCGAACTCGTCGGCCAGCGCCCCCGGCAGTTTACCTGTGCCTAAAGGCCCGGTGTTCAGGTAGCTGCTGTGGACGGCAAAGTAGCATGTTGCTCGGCTGGCTGAAGACGACACAAAGTGCCTGATTCCATTCTGGCATTCGCACTTTGGCCAATTCCGCCATCGTTTTGCCCATCTGCGCGGTGTTTTACGCGGCATTCCCTTGCGGATAGTGCCGACACTCCTTGTTCTCGGCACTTCCAACGGCCCCCGACCGTCGCAGGCCCATTGACGGGCGGTTCGAAGTGGCATAGTTTGCCGCTGACAGCAACTACCTTAACAAATTCTAGAGTGGCCGATGGCCAGATCGTAGTCGGGGCCGGCCCCGAGGGCAACAGACATAGCAATACTCCTTCTCGCGAAGATAGCAGCACGGCGTGTGGGGGCAGTGGCTGGGGAAACAGCCAAGTGCTCCCCGGGCAAGCCGTGGGGACCGTGCGTGTCAACTCAAATGAAAATGCTACCGAGGGGGCCGAATTCGGCACCGTTCCCTCAAAAGAAAATGTGACCAGGGCGAGCCTCTCCTTTCTGCTACGGCGCTTGGTCGTCACCACATGCACCGACGGGGCGGCGCACCGCCCCGTCTCGCCGGCGCTAGCCGGCGATGCCCACGTCTTCTGTTGCCGTCCTTGGGTCCGCGCCCTCCCTTGGCAACACCAATCTCCATAATTGCGGGATCGCCTGGTAGATCTGGTGCCGGAGTTGGCGGGGATTGGTCTCGCGATGGAGCGTCGCCAAGCGTTCCCGCTCAGCCGCCGCCAGCACCCCCGTCTCCAGCAACCGGTGATAGGGCAGCGTGGCCGCGTCCCACTTGCGCCGCAGCCGCCCTCGTCCTCCATTGGCGTCCGGTACCACCTGCTTCTCGATCAGGTGGAGCACCGGCTGGAACAGGTTGTAGTAGGTCCACATGTCGTCGTAGAGATCGTTGAGCGCCTCGACCTGGGTGGGCGTGTCCAGCCGGGCGTGCCCGAGGTAGGCGCGTACCAAGCTGTCGTTCTTCTGCTCGATGAAGCGGTTGTCGTTCTTGTGGAAGGGCCGGCTGCGGCTCAATTGCACGTCCACGATCGCCTGCCCCCAGTAGCGCACCAAATGGTGATTGAGAAACTCGCTACCGTTATCCGGGTGCAGGTGCTTGATCGGGAAGGGCAGCCGCGCCAAAATCATCACAAATCCCGCCTCCATCGCCCGCTGCCCGCGCCCCAGGATCGCCACCCGCTCGCTCCAACCCGTCGCAATGTCCACCATCTGTAAAGTATGGATGTAATCGCCGCTCGCCACCGGCCCGCTGTGGTGGACCAGATCCACCTCGAAATGCCCCGGCTCCATTGTGTCCCAGGCCAGCCGACCCATCGGCAACGTCCTGGCGATCTGGTTGGCCGCCTCCGGTCCGCGTCGGGGTAACCGCGGCGTATCCTGGCGCAGCGTATCCAACCGCCGTTGCACCGTCGCCCGGCTGATCCGCCCCAACTGCGCGCGCAGTTCATTGGTGAGACGCAGCTCGCCAAAGCCCGCCAGATGCTCCGCCGTCGGGAGGAGTGCCGGCGTCAGGCGTTCCGCACACACATAATCCAAGCTCTCCTACACCACGCGAAGCACGTCATCGACTGCCGCTCCATACGCCCGCGCCCGCTGCTTCCCGCGTCGGCGGCGAATCAACCCGCCCGGCGCCAACAGGCGCACCAGATGCTTGCGATGCAACCCCGTCACTGCCTCCATCTCCGTCAAGAGCACTCCGCGCCCCACCCGATCCGCCGCCCGGTACCGCTTCCGGGTGCCCCTTGGGCGCTGCCCCAGGTACTTCCGTCGCTCGTCCAGTGTCATTCCCTCGTCGGCTCGCATCGTCCCCTCAGTAGCATTCTCAAATGAGGGAACTGTAGGTCGCTCGGTGGCATTTTAGCTGAGGGAATACGGGCCCTACTACGAGGGCTTGCGTTTCCACTTGCCGCTGCAAGCTCGCCACCAGCTCGCGGTACACGGCGGGCCTTTGGCCATCCGGCGAGCTATCG
>DHIZ01000258.1:4269-7634 GCA_002404055.1 Chloroflexi bacterium UBA4733 | reverse complement strand
AAGTTATTCCGTGACGGCTCCTTATCGGTGACCGTTGTCGGGGCGACGGTGAAGGGGTCGTCGCTGGTGGTGGCTTTCAGTGGGCCGGTGGCCTGTGGCGCGTTCAACTCCTGCAACTCCTTTGCCGTGAAGGGGCCTGGGAACGCAACCAGCGGCAGCGGCGCCGTCGAAGCGAGCGACAGGACGAAGGTCGATGTGTCGCTAGGCTTTGGCGTCCCTGCCGGAACCGTCATCACGGTCGACTACGCCGCCAGCGGCAACATCACCGATCAAGCTGGCAACCCGATACCGGCTTTCAGCAACGAGGCAGTGACCGATCTCAGCACCGCTTCGACGGCCAGCTTCACTGGGGCCACGGTCAAAGGGGGGGCGCTGGTGATCGCCTTCAGCGCTCCCATCATCTGCGGCTCGGGTTGCTCCGGCTTCCTCCCCTACGATGTGACGCTGAACAACCGAGGCTTCGGCTACAGCGGCAAGGTCGACCCGAACGACGCGACCAAGGTCGATCTATCCCTCAGCCCCAGCATCGCAGCCGGCGACACGATGACCCTGAGCTACAGCTTCGGCCCCGTGACCGACCAGACCGGTAATCCCGTCCCCTGGTTCACCAACCAACCCGTCACTAACCTGGCGGGTCAGGAGACGATCACACAGAACATCCCGCTCTCCGCCGGCTGGCACCTGGTCAGCTTCTCCTTCCAACCCACGTCTACCGCCCTCACGACGGTGCTCAGTTCCCTGGGCAGCAACTACGACATTGTGCTGGGCTTCGATGCCAGCCAGGGTGGGGCGCAGAGCTACTTCACCAGTCCCAGTATGCAAGCGTTCAATACCCTGACGACGCTGCAACCCCTGCGCGGCTATTGGGTGCATCTCACGACCAACGCCACCTGGTCGCTCACGGGGACAACGCTGCCGTCGGGAACCACGCTGACCCTCACTCCGGGCTGGGACCTGGTGGGCTATAGCGGGGCGGCACCGGAGGCGCTGAGCACGGCCTTCGGCCACCTGAACAACAGCGTGGATATCGCCCTGAGCTTCGACCCGAGCCAGGGCGGCGCGCTGAGCTTCTTCACCGATCCAAACATGGCGCTTTTCAACAACCTGAACACGTTGCAGCCCAATGCCGGCTACTGGCTGCACCTGACAGGCAGCGGGCAGCAGTGGGCGGGGCAGTGACCTAACCGAGTGCCCCGCCTTGCACCGCGTCAATACCCACGGTTGTGATTTGCCTTCGACCCAACCGCGCCGTACCATTCCGTCTAATCAGAGAGGGCGGCTATCGAACCTGGCGTTACAACGCGAGCGGCGTCACCGCCGGTCCACCTGCGGCCGCTGCTGATCGGGGCGTTGCTGCTCTTCAGCACCGTCGCTGCGCTTGTCCCTGCTGCCGGACCCTACTCCTACGCCGGCATCGCGGGCTGGCTTGCCAGTATCGTCGCCGTGCTGTGTCTCACCAGCGCCGCAACCAGCTCGCTTGCCTGGTCGGCGGTGCCGGCGCAACTGTGGCAGCGGCTGCGGGCCGCCGGGCGAGATCGGGCGTTGCTGGCTCTTGTCGCCATTCTGCTGCTGGCACTCGTCCTCCGCCTGGTCGCCCTGTCATCCGTGCCGGCCCTCTTCTATGGCGACGAAGGGGAGATGGGCGCCAATGCTCTGGCCATCGTGCGCGGCCAACCGGACGCACCCTGGTTCTTTGGCATCGGCTTTGCCGAGCTGCCAAGCCTGCACTTCTACCTGGAGGCGCTCTCTATCCAGGTCTTCGGCGTGACGCTCTTTGCGCTGCGCTTCGTTTCCGCCCTCTGGGGAACGTTCGGCGTCTTCGCTGTCTACCTCGCCGGCTCCACGCTGGCCAACCGGCGCGTGGGGATACTGGCGGCATTGATCGCGGCCGCGGCTCCCGTTGATCTGCAACTCAGCCGCCTGTCGCTGAGCAATGTCGAAACAGCGGTGCTCGCTACCTGCACCTTCGCCGCCTTCGCCGCCGGTCTGCATCGCCTCACGGCCGAGCAACCGGAGGAGTTGCTGCAGCGCTTCTGGCTCTCCGGCGCTCCCTTCTGCTTCGCCCTGGCCGGCGTCGCCTGCGCGCTCAGCCTCTACTTCTACGTCGGCTCACGGGTAATCCCCATCGCGCTCGCGGCGCTCTGCATGGATGCTGTCCTTCGGTACCGCCGGCGCCGGCGCTGGTTCGCCGGCTGCGCCGCTGTGACGCTGGTAGCATGGCTGATCACCTTTCTGCCCATGCTGCTCTTCTACGTGCAGCATCCGCACACCGCCGACATGGGCCGAGCCGGAACCTATTTCGTGCTGTACCACCTGCACGACGCGGAACAGCGCTTCCACGTCGGCAACGTCGCCGCCGTGCTGGCCATACAGTTCCGCGACGCCATCTCCCAGTTCTTTACTCAACCGGACGGCAGCACCTTCTTTTCTTTTGGCGCACCGATCCTCCTGGCGCCCGTCGCCGGGCTGTTCGTTGGCGGGTTGCTCTTCGTCTCGCTGACGCTGCGCCGGCCGGCGAGCGTGATCCTGGCGGTCTGGTTCTGGTTTACCCTCCTTTCCGGCGGCGTACTCACCCTCGATCAGCCGTATACACCGCGCATCGTCGCTTTGCTGCCGGCGGTCTATCTGCTGGCGGCACTCAGCCTCGACTGGTTCCTGGCGACAGCAACGTTGGTCCTGGGCGCGGCAGCCCAGCGTGTACTCGTACCGGTGACCGTGCTCCTCCTCTCCGCCATCACCATCAGCTCGATTCACGACTACTTTGGCGTCTATTTCCGCAACGACCCCAATCCGCAAGTCACCGCCATCGCCAACTTCATCGGCAGTTTGCCATCCGGCACCTACATCTACGATCTTGCCGACGGCCTCTATTTCGCCTACGGACCCAACCGCTACCTTGGCTACCGCATTGCCGGGGAAGACCTGGCTGATCCGCCGCAGCAGGTACCGGCGCTGACCCCAAAGAGCCGTGCCATCGCCTTCATCGTCTTCCCGAAGTGGGCGACGCTTTTGCCCGAGATCGAGCAGCGCTTCCCCGGCGGGCAGGTGCGACCATTGTTGGGCTACCACAACGAGGTGCTGGTGACGACCTATACGGTCAGTACGGTCAGCAACCTGAGCACGGCGGCTTTGCCCCGGCGCTGAAAGCGTCCGCAGCAAGGTGCAGCCGGCTGATCAGCGCGCCGTTCCGGGCAACGGGCAGTAGCCGGGAGGGCCATTGTATTAGGACCTCCCGGCGACTGAAGTCGCGGGCTATTCGAAGCGAAGTCCGCCTACGCGGACTGCCGGAGCCGCCGAAGGCGGGTACCCACCGCAGTGGGTGGTTGCTTACTGTAGCCCGCGACTTCAGTCGCCGGGCGCGGCGG
>DHIZ01000258.1:0-4188 GCA_002404055.1 Chloroflexi bacterium UBA4733 | reverse complement strand
GGCGGAGACGCCGTTAGCAAGCAGAACGCGCAAAACTATGGGGTACACCTAGCCGCACAAAAAAGTCTCGTCTCTTTGGTCAACCGCTGCTCAAGCGGTTATCCGGGCAAGGATGCGGCGCATGATACACTTTGCACTCCGAAAAGGATATAGCATGTCGCGTTGTCGTCGACTGGCGCTTGTTCGCACGGTCGTCACGTTGCTCGTGGTGGCCGGGTTTTGTCTGGCCCCGTTTGCGGGCGTCACGCCCCGCGTGAGCGCCGACACCGCGGTGTCGGGGGGACAGTTTGCCGATACGGTATGGACGCTCGCTCAAAGCCCCTACCACGTTACCGGCAATGTGACGCTCTTCCCTGGCTACACGCTCGCCATCCAACCCGGCGTTTCCGTCCGCTTCGACGACAACACGAGTCTGATCGTGCGCGGCAGCCTCGTTGCCCAGGGTACGACTGATCAGACGATCACCTTTTCGTCGAGTGATGCTTCACCCAGCGTGGGAACGTGGGGCGGCATTCAGATCGCCAACAGTCAGGGCGGCAAGGCGTCGGTTGCCAATATCACTGTCGAATATGCAGCGAACGCGCTTTCCGTCGAGTGCTGCTGGGCTGGCGGCCCGGTCAGCATCGCCAACAGCACCTTCCGCAACAACAATACCGCGCTCGCGGGCTATGCCGGCTGGAAGGAAACTGTTGATCACTGCCTTTTCGATAGCAATTACGTCGCGGTGAATAGCGCCGACAAGATCATCACCAACTCGCAGTTTACGAATAACAACTACGGTCTGTACAATACCGAGCGCATCAACGTGAGCGGCAGTAGCTTCACCCACAATCAGGTAGCGCTCAACGGCGGGCGGGGACGACTGAGCTACACCACCATTAGCGACAATGGCACCGGCGTGGCGGCATTCTACGAAGGGTTCAGCATGGACCACAACGCCATCACCAACAATGGCGTGGGCGTGATTCTCGGCGCCTACGGCGGCGGCACGCCGCCCATAAGCCAGAACAACATCTATGGGAACACGACCTATAACATGAAGAATCCAACGGCGTACAACATTGGGGCTGCCAATAACTGGTGGGGAACGACCGATCCAACGGTGATCGCCGCCGGCATCTACGACGGGCATAACGACTCGACCCTTGGCCTGGTAATTTACCAACCGGTACTGACAGGACCGGTCGTCATACCGCCGACCACGACCTCAACGTCCACGACCTCCAGTACGACCAGCACCTCCAGCACCACGTCCACGACGTCGACCAGTGTCACGACGACTACGACCACCACCACAGCCTCGACAACCTCCAGCACCACCACGACGGGCACGGGCGTCATCGACACCCCCACCTTCGCCATTTATGCCGGGGCGGTGAATCTGCCTGGTGGTCCTGCGCCGGTCGGAGCAGTGGTGAAGGCGTATTGCCGCCAGCAAACCCTCTGCGGCACCTTCACGGTGGGTAGCGGGCCCGGCCTGCTGGCGCAAGCCGGCAACTACCGTATTGCCGTCTATGGCACCGACGGCACCAACGCCACGGCCAACTACGCGCAGACCGGCGACCCCATCACCTTCACCGTCAACGATCTACCGGCAGTACCGTCCGTCGCCATCTCCTGGGCGGACAAGAGCTTTGTCAGCGCCGACCTGCAACCGGGCAGCAGCCTCTCCTTGCACCTCTCTACCGGCTGGCATCTGGTGAGCTTCTCCTTCCAACCAACGTCCACGACCCTCACGACAGTGCTCAGTTCTCTGGGAACGAGTTACGACATCGTGTTGGGCTTCGACGCTTCGGCCGGCGGGGCGCAGAGCTACTTCACCAGCCCCGGCATGCGAGCCTTCAACACGCTGACCGACCTCAAACCCTTGCACGGCTATTGGCTCCATCTGGTCGCCCCCGGCACGCTCACCTTGACGGGGTTGCCGCTGCCCACCGGCACGGCCCTGGCGCTGACGCCGGGCTGGAACCTGGTCGGCTACGGCGGCGCCACGGCCGAGCCGGTCAGCACGGCCTTCGGGCGCCTGAATAACAGCGTGGATATCGCTCTGGGCTTCGATCCGAGCCAGGGCGGCGCCTTGAGTTACTTCACGGCTACCGCTATGGCGCGCTTCAATAACCTGGAGAGCATGCAGCCGAATGCCGGTTACTGGCTGCACGTCTCGGCTAGCGGCCAGCAATGGGCAGGGCAATGAGCCTTGCCAAAGCGCAGCGTCGTCCTCTGCGGGCTGTTGCGATGAGTGGCCGCACGCCGGGCAGGCCCATTTTTCCGGCGTCCTGACCGAGTTGAAGCGCGAGCGTGTTCGCCCGCCAACGGCAGGCCATGTGAGTGGCCTCTGGCAACAACGTCTGACGGCAATAGGCTGGATGGCGTACGCGTCGCTCATCGAACTCTCGCCAGACTATCCACGCACGATCGGAACATGGCGACTACCGACAGCGCTCACCGGCAACGGTCGCTGGACCGTCTTCTGTATCCTCGGCCCACCCGTTGTGCTCGCCCTCTGCGCTGCACAGGAACGCCGGCCTCGCTCGCACCCAGCCCTGCTGGCGGAAGTGCTCCTGGCCATCGCCGCTCTGGGAGCGATCGCTTCGGCCCTGTTGTCACTCGCCCCGGTACAGAGCACTACCGAGTACGCAGTGCGCTACGTTGCCTGCTGGCTGCTGTTCCGGACCCTGCTCAACCTGAAATCGGACACGCCTGATCGACTACTGCCGACCCTGCTGGCTGGGATCGGGTTGACGGAGGCGCTGGCGGCATTGGGACAGGGACTAATCGCCACTGTCCCCGCCTGGTGGCCGCCGAGCCGGCCACTTCCGGTTCACAATGGCGGCGCCGGTTCCGGCTGGTGGCTGCTGCGCGTTGAGGGCCTGACCGCCTATCACACCATCCTGGGGGCTCAGCTAGCGATACTCTTGCCTTTCGTCGTGCTGGTGAGCAGGCGAGCCGGCCGCGGAACTGTGCTGCCCGTAGGGCTGATCCTCGTCGCCCTCTTCTGCAGCAGCGCGCGGGCGAGCTGGTTCGCCTGCCTGGCAGGGCTCTTGGCAGCCGCACTGCCGGCCTTCGGCGCCAGGTGGCCACAGGCCCGGCGCTATTCGGCTATTGTCCTGCTCTGCCTCGGCTGTGCTGGCGCCGTCGTCGGACTACAGGGTCGCCTGGAAGAGCAACTGGTCCGCTACGTCCCTGGGCAGGTAACAACAGGCAACCTCAGTGAACGCGTCGCCGCTCAGGAGGTTGCCCTCGTCCTCTGGAGGCAACATCCCTGGCTGGGCGTTGGCTACGGCAACACGGCAGTGGCGGCGCGCCATACCGCGGCGTACCGCATCCTTGCGCGCCGGATCGTTCCCGCGCACAACTGGCTGCTGCTCGCGCTGGCCGAAGGCGGCCTCCCGGGCGCGACTGTGGAAGTCATGCTCTGGCTTGGCCCCGTTGTCTGGCTGCTCTACTTCGGAGAGGGTCCGAGAGATGCATCGCTGCTCTTTGCCTTTACCGTTCTCGCTGTCAGTCAATGGTTCGACTACGAGCTAACCTATTGGGTGGGTGGTGGCTTGCTTCAGGTACTATTACTCGTGCTATTGTTCCGCTGGCGGCGTGCCGCTCTACCTGCCGCCGCTTCCCGATAGGAGTACGCCGCGCGAGCGATGTGAAAAGGGCAAGGGTGCTGTGCGCGGCTGAATCGCGAGGCGCCGGTCGGCTCGACAACGTAAAGGAGAAGAGGATTGAATCGACACACTCTGGTTCGCGGCAGCGCGCTCAGTCTGCTCGCGCTATTTGGCCTCCTGGCGTCCTGGCTCCTCATCCCGCCCACGCCCTCCTGGAGCCCGTTCGGTCACAGGCAGGAAGCCATGGCCTACGCCAACGACGTCACCGGTCCGGGGTACAACACCACCGTCATTGATACGCCCACCTTCGCCATCTATGCCGGCACGGTCAACGTGACCAGTGGTCCTGCTCCAGTCGGAGCGGTGGTGAAGGCCTACTGCCGCCAGCAAACCCTCTGCGGTATCTTCACCGTCGGCAGTGGCAGCGGCTTGCTGGCTCAGGCGGGCAACTACCGCATTGCCGTCTACGGGACGGACGGCACCACTCCCACCACCAACTACGCCCAGCCCGGCGACCCCATCACCTTCACCGTCAACGACCTGCCTGCCGCACCTTCCATCCCCATCTCCTGGGGGGACAAGAGCT
>DHIZ01000162.1:9449-10051 GCA_002404055.1 Chloroflexi bacterium UBA4733 | reverse complement strand
GCGGCGCAGCACACGGATCACCAATCAGGGAATGCAACCATGGAAATCGGGATAGATAGTTTCGCGGCAGCGTACGACGACGCCAGCCTGGCCGTCTCGGCGTCGGATCGGGTGCGCAACTTGATCGAACAGATCGAGTATGCGGACCAGGTTGGCCTGGACGTCTTTGGCATTGGCGAACACCATCGCCAGGACTACCTCGACTCCGCACCTGCCGTGCTGCTCGGCGCGGCGGCGGCACGTACCCAGCGCATCCGCCTCACCAGTGCCGTCACGGTGCTCAGCTCTGCCGACCCGGTCCGGGTCTTCCAGAACTTCGCCACGATCGATCTGCTCTCGCAAGGTCGGGCGGAGATGGTCGTCGGACGCGGGTCGTTCATCGACTCGTTTCCGCTCTTCGGCTACCGGTTGGAAGATTACGACGCACTGTTCACGGAGAAGCTCGATCTGCTGCTCAAGATTCGGGACAACGAGCACGTGCACTGGTCCGGCACGTATCGGGCGCCCCTGACCGGACAGGGCGTCTACCCCAGACCGGTGCAGGATCCCCTGCCGATCTGGCTGGGTGTGGGCGGCACCCCGCAGTCATTTGCTCGTGCCGG
>DHIZ01000162.1:4190-9267 GCA_002404055.1 Chloroflexi bacterium UBA4733 | reverse complement strand
GTACTCCCGCGATCGCTTGAAAGTCGGCGTTCATGCCCTGGGCTACGTAGCAGCGACGGCGCAGGAGGCCGCCGATGCCTTCTTCCCGGGCTACGCCCGCGCCCTCGCGTCGGTGGCGAAGGAGCGCGGTTGGCCACCCGTCACCCGTGCCCAGTTCGACGCACAGCTCGGCCCGGAGGGCGCCCTGTTGATCGGCAATGCCGAAGAGGTGGTCGCGAAGATCCTGCGCCACAGTGAAGCGCTGGGTGGCATCTCCCGCATTACCTTCCAGATGAACGCTGCCACATTGCCGCAGGTGAAGCTGATGAGGGCCATCGAAACGCTCGGCAGCCGCGTCGCGCCGGCCCTGCGCGGAGAACTTGCCGCATTCCCGGCGTAGCGTGGCGCCGCTGCCCAGCGGGCAGGAACCCCGCATAGCTTGATGAACGGGACAACCATCATGGACCAACCGGCGCGAAGCTACGAGAACGACAGCATCGCCGTGGCCTGGTACCCCGAGCGGTGTATCCATAGCGCCCGCTGCATCGCCGGCTTACCGGGCGTCTTTGACCCCGGGCGCAAGCCCTGGGTGGTCCTGGAAGGCCATACGGCGGACGAGATCGCGGCGGTCGTGCAGCGGTGCCCGACAGGCGCGTTGCATTTCAGCCGTAAAGATGGCGGCGCTGCGGAACCCGTTCCCGATGTGACGACCATCGTGGCGGTGCCCGATGGTCCGCTCTTCGTGCGCGGCGACGTGGCAGTTTCGGATGAGCATGGGACGGTCATCCGGCGGGACACGCGCATGGCGCTGTGTCGCTGCGGAGAGTCGGCCAACAAGCCGTTCTGCGACAACTCCCACCGCCGCATCGGCTTCCGCACCGGTCCGCCGGCGACCAAGCCGACGAGCGGCGGAAAGGGTATCGGAGAGGCAACCGATGACTGACAGCAGTCTCACGGTGGTGAACAACGAGGCGGCGGAGCAGTTCGAGATGCACGTGGACGGTCTGCTTTCGCTCCTCGCATATAAGCGGAGCGGCGATTGCATCATCTTTACCCATACCGAGGTGCCTGCCGCCCTTGAGGGGCGAGGCATTGCCAGCGTGCTCGCACGGACGGCACTCGATGATGCTCGCGCCCGGCAGCTGCTGGTCGTGCCGCTTTGTCCGTTCGTGCGGGCCTATATTGAGCGGCACCCGGAGTACCGAGCGCTTGTCACGGCACACGCATCCCCCGAGGCGTGAACGACACCTGGAGCAGGTAATCACATGAGGAGCGATGGTCATGGCCCAGTCCATACAGGAACTGAAACAGCGCGTGGAGACCGTGGACCTCTGGCCGGAGAGCACCAATGCGGACCGCTGCGACAACTGCAAGTTCTACAAGGTGCTTAAGGAAGGAATCGGCTACTGCGCTCACCGCGAGGTCGATATGGTGGTTGGCGGTGCCTGGTGGTGCAAGCTCTGGGCGCCTGACCGTGCGACCGCGCAGGCACGGCTGGCATCGTGAGCGGCCGGCGCACGGCCATACCGTGGGGGAACTGACGATGGGTGCGACACGATCGCCATTGCCGGTGGGCACAGTCGCCCCGGACTTCACGTTGCACAGCACGCCGGACCAGGGGGTCTCGCTCAGCGAGTTCCGCGGTCAACCTGTGGTCCTGGTCTTCTATCCCGCAGATTGGAGCCCCGTGTGCGGCGACCAGCTGGCACTCTACAACGAGGTCCTCCCGGAGTTCCAGCGGCTGGGAGCTGAGCTGATCGGCATCTCCGTCGACGGGATCTGGTGCCATCTTGCCTTTACCCACGACCGCAAGCTGCGGTTCCCGTTGCTCACCGACTTCGAGCCGAAAGGCGCGGTGGCGCGCCAGTACGGGGTCTACCGCGACCACGACGGCACGAGTGAACGGGCCCTGTTTGTGCTCGATGCTGACGGCATCATCCGCTGGAGCCATGTCTCGCCGGTGGGCATCAACCCCGGTGCCGACGGCATCCTTGCCGCCCTGGAGGGGCTGACCAATGGAGCAACCGCATGACGACCGAGAAGAATGCGCACCTCAGCGAACCAGTGAGTGGGCGGGACCATGTGCAAGGACCCAGCGACGCCCCTGTGACACTGGTTGAGTATGGCGATTACCAATGCCCGTACTGTGGCCAGGCCTATCCCATCGTGAAGGCGGTGCAGCAGCGCCTGGGCGACCGGCTGCGCTTTGTCTTCCGGAACTTTCCACTCGCCCAGATCCATGAGCATGCCGAACACGCGGCGGAAGTGGCGGAGGCAGCCGCGGCGCAACAGCAGTTCTGGACGATGCACGAGTATCTGTTTGAGCATCAGCAGGCGCTCGACGACGACCATTTGGAAGCATATGCCAGAGCGGTAGGGCTGGATATGGCCGCCTTCGAGCCTGCCATGGCGGACCATGCGTACGCACCTCGGGTGCGGGAAGACTTCCTTACGGGCGTGCGCAGTGGAGTCAACGGGACGCCCACCTTCTTCATCAATGGGATACGCTTCGATGATTCCTGGGACGTGGACACGCTGAGCGCCGCGCTGGAGGAAGCAGCGGACAAACGCTCATCGAGCTGACGGTGATGTCCGGTGACGCCGCCTGCATCAAGCGCGCGGCGGACTGCGTTGGTGAAACTGTAAGCCGCACGGTATGGACGCCCTTGCGCTGCGCGGTGTATACGTGGACACGCACGCCTACACGGCGAGGAGGTACCACCATGTTCCGACACCTCACCCGCACTGCGGCGCCCGGTTGGCTCGTTAGCAGGCACCGGCCCTGGCTTGCCGTCTTAGTGGCCGGCCTGCTGGCGGTCAGCCTGCCAGCCACCAGCTATGCCGCCCCGGCGCTCACCGTCTGTCCGAGCGGCTGCCCGTACAGCACGATTCAGGCTGCTATCAACGCGGCAGCGTCCGGGGACACCATCCACGTTGGGCCGGGGACGTACTCGGAGTTTCTGACCATCAGCAAACCGTTGACCATCGAGGGGGCCGGTGAGCAGCAGACCATCGTCGATAGCACTGGCACTAGAAACAGCGTCGTGACGGTGACGGCGAACTCGGTACGCCTGGCTCACCTCACCGTGACCGGCGCGATATTGCATGGCGGCGGAGGGGGCGTCATCAACCAACCCGGTGCGACGCTCACCCTTGACCACACCACCGTCAGTGGCAACAGCGCCATAGGCGGCGGCGGTATCGTCAACCAACCCGGTGCGACGCTCACCCTTGACCACAGCACCGTCAGTGGCAACAGCGCCCCCAGAGGCGGCGTAGGCGGCGGCATTGCTAACAGTGGGCTGCTGGCGCTCGACCACAGCACCGTCAGTGGCAACAGCGCCACAGGCGGCGGCGGTGGCATCTATAACAGCGGAACGCTGACGCTCGACCACAGCACCGTCAGTGGCAACACCGCCAACCACCAGGGCGGCGGCATCTACAACAGCGGAACGCTGGCGCTCGACCACAGCACCGTCAGTGGCAACACCGCCAACAACCAGGGCGGCGGCATCTTCAACAACGGGACGGCGACGCTGACGCACAGCGAGCTGCTGAACAACAGCGCCAGCGATGGTGGGGCCATCTACAACGACGGCGGGACGGTGACACTGGACAAGACTGACGTGCAGGGTAATAGCACGCCGCAATGCGAGCCGACCACGCTCTGCTAGGCGGCGAGCGCACCACGCAGCTAGCGCACAGCAACGGGCCCGGGTGCACATACCCGGGGCCCTCGCGCATCTCCGGTGCCACGTGCCCAGCGCGTGACCCACGCCTCCAGCGTGCCGGCCAGCTCGATCACGGCGCCCAGTTCCATCGGCTGCCCACCGCAACTGAGCAGCGCCGTCGCGGTGTTGAGGCATGCCATGCGCGTAATGGCCGTCTGGCGGTCGGGCCGGGTGCCCGTTGTTGCCGATTCGTTCCCCACGTTTTCGCCAATTGGGGAAACAGTCTCGACCGTCCGCACGAAACCGCTCTTGTCTAGCCCGACGCGCACGCGGGCGCCTCTCTCCGGCGCGGCAACGCCGGCGGCAAACTTCGAGATGTTCAACCAGCCGTCGCGGCCCTCAAGCTGAAAGCCCTTGGCGTTGGAGCAGGTCACCACGCCGGCGACCTGCTCAGCGGTGCGATCCTGCGCCATCACTTCACCTCCGGCGTGAAGCAGGCCGGGCATAGCGCCAGTTCAGCGCCCTTGTCCCAACCGTTCGCGTAGACCGCAACATTGGTGCCGGCACGACCGCACCAGGAGCACCTCTTCGCCTGTTGCGCAGCGGTGACATGGCAGCAGTGGCCGTAGTGCTGCCACCCGAGGCAGGTGCACGACGCGGGCGACACGCCGGCCGTGTAGATGTTCACGCCGTCGCTGCTGAATGCGCCGAAGCTGCCATCGCCGCGGGGGTTCAGTTTCGACGCTGCGAGGGTTACGCCCGCCGCGTCGTGCCGTATGCTGGACCGGGGTTGCTGGGGATGGTGACATCATCTCCGCCTCTCCTTTGGGCCGGTTCCGGTGCCCGCCGGGCCGGCCTCTTTCTACCCTGATCGTATTACTGTTTCTCGCGTATTGTCATGCGTATCCGCGAGATATGTCCTCTTCTGTTGCGTTGTCATAGTACACTTGTGGTGGAACGCCGGCACGGAAGGGAGGCATGCTGTGGTGACGCCCAATGACCGGTCGTACACCGTTGTCGAGGCAGCCGGACGCCTCGGGGCCAGCCAGTGGACCGTGCTCCACTGGCTACGGGCCGGCCGGCTACGCGGCTACCGCTTGGGCGGGCCAAAACTCGGCTGGCGGGTGCGCGAAAGCGACATCGAGCGGTTTATCGAAGCGGCGATGAACCGGCCGGTTGAGGAGAGCGAGCCTACACGCCGGCTGACCGCTGGACACACCGAAAGCGAGCCGAAGCCCGCCCTCAATGCGTGGAAACGCCTGACCACGCGAAGGGACCAGACAGAATGAGGATACACGACATCGCCGGCAAGAACTGAACACACGCGGCAAGGGCAATGGCTCTATGCGCCGCGATACAGCGATTCGTGACCAATCGCTGTATGAATCGCTGTATTCACCGTACAACCGGGCCGCAGAGGCCTTCGA
>DHIZ01000162.1:0-4020 GCA_002404055.1 Chloroflexi bacterium UBA4733 | reverse complement strand
ACCCCCGACCAAGGGCTTATGAGTTTCGTGCAACCCGTTCGCAGCCGTCCGCAGCCGTCCGCACGCGGCCAGTTTCACGCCTAATTCCCCCGGTACTGTTCGCCGCTGTTCGCCGCTATCCGTCCGCATTGGTGTCAGAAGTGGTGTCAAATTACGAAACCCGTAACGCGATAGAATAAGAGAACCGGCCGCGGTGGTTGTACACCCGGCCGGCACGGCAAACGACCGATGAGGAGCCGTTTACATGACCAGTCTACCAGAGCCCTACCCGTGGCCGCATACCGTGCGCGGCATCCCCGGACCTATACCCAGCCTGGCCGGCGTGCCGTGGACCTACCCCTGCGTGTGGTGCGGCGACTACTATCCCGCTGAAGCGGTGTTGGCGCGCTTGCCGCTCTGCTTGCACTGCGCCCAGAAGGAGCGGCAGACGCTCAGTGAAGCTGCCCGCCAACAGCGCCAAAGAAACATCACCGACGTCTTCCCCTGCAATTGGTATGGCATTGAGACCGATAACCTCACGTTTGCTTGCATGGAATGCGGCCGACGCTATAAGCCGAGCGGCGAGAAAATCCCGCTGGGAATCGAGCACTGGTGTCTCGCCTGTGTGATTCAGCGGGAGCGCAAGTCTGGCGCCGCGTACAGCAACCGTGAGACACCGGCGCCGGTGACACAGCCTCTCCCGGGCCGGCCACCGATATTCAAAAGCAGGGACGCACTCCTAAAGGCGTTGCTGGCGGCGGGCCGCGAGCTCCACAAGCGCGGCCGGAAGGTGTCGCGCACCGGGGTGGCGGATACCTTCCGTCAGTACGCGATGACTGACGAGGGGCGCCAGGGGCTGCCCGAAGCGGCCGACCTCAAGCATTGCGAGCCCGCCCGCATCAGCGAGTGGTGCACGATGTACAACACCGACTTCGAACTGGATGTGCGGGCGGTCGTGGAACTGGAATAGCCCGAGTTTCCGTAGGGTTTGCGTGGCTTTTTCCGTAGCCCCCTTCGGCCGGTTAATGGTGCTGAAGGGGGTTCTCCATGCCAAAGATAAACGTGTGGCTGAATGACGCGGAGGCCCGGGCGCTGGCTGAGCGGGCCGCCGACGAACGGCGGAGCCGTGGTGACCAGGCGTCGGTACTACTCGCCCGCGCTCTGCAGTCAAAAGCCAGCAATCAGCCGCCGAGCGCGGCTATCTTCTCACGCCCGACCGACACCGACGGGGGGGCGTGATGGCACTCGCTCTCAGCATCGACGATGCGATCTCGGAATCTGGGCTCGGGCGCACGTTCCTCTATCAGGCGATCGATCTACGACCGTGTGGACGGCAAGGTGCCCGATAACCTGGAATTGACTGGTGCGGGCGGGAACGCTCTCTCTGTCGTGCTGACGTGGCCCGAGCGCGACCAGACGGAGATTTAACCCATGCCGGAATTGCGCGTGACGCTGCCGGCACTCCATAGCGGGCAACTCCAGATCGCGGAGCACCCTGCCCGCTTTAAGGTTGCCGCCTGCGGCCGACGCTGGGGGAAAACGCGGTTGGGAGCGCGGTGCGTAATTGAGACTGCGCTGAGCGGTGGGATCGCGTGGTGGGTTGCGCCATCTTACCCGATTGCTCGCGTCGGCTGGCGTACGGTCAAAGCGCTCGCCGCACAGATACCAGGCGCGGAGACGTTTGAGGCAGAACGCATTATCACCATGCCCGGCGGCGGCTGGCTACAGGTCCGCTCAGCCGACGATCCCGACTCCCTACGCGGTGAAGGCCTCGACCTTTGTGTACTGGATGAATGTGCGTTCATGCGGCCCGCGGCGTGGACAGAGGCGATACGACCAGCACTCTCTGACCGGCGCGGCAAGGCGTTGTTCTTGTCCACGCCGTCCGGTCGAAACTGGTTCTTTGACCTATTCAAGCGCGGGCTGGACGGGGCCGACGATTATGCGAGCTGGCACCTACCGACCCGGGATAACCCGTACATTGACCCCGAGGAGATCGCAGCGGCCCGACGCGACCTGACAGCACGCGTGTTCCGCCAAGAATTCGAAGCCGACTTCCTTGCCGACCCGGAAGGCGCGCTGTGGAAGCGGGACCAGATACTCCACGGCAGTCCGCCGGACCTGGCGCGCGTCGTGGTTGCCATCGACCCGGCCGTGACCTCCAGCGAAGGCGCCGACGAGACCGGCATTATCGTTGCGGGTAAAGGCATTGACGGCCGTGGCTACATCCTGGCAGATCAGTCGTGTCGGCTGTCGCCCGATGGCTGGGCATCGCGCGCCGTCGCTGCCTTTGATCATCACCAGGCCGATCGCATCGTCGCTGAGGTAAACAACGGTGGGGATCTCGTTCTGGCAGTGCTGACCACAGTGCGGCCGGGCATCTCATACACCGCCGTCCATGCTTCACGCGGTAAGGCCATCCGAGCCGAGCCCATCGCGGCGCTATACGAGCAAGGGCGCATCACCCATTGCGAGGCGTTCCCGGAGTTAGAGGATCAGCTTTGTGGATGGACTTCTGACAGCGGTAAGTCTCCCGATCGCATGGATGCACTGGTGTGGGCGCTGACTGAGCTGATGCTCTCCCCCGTGGTTGACCCCGAGTTTGACGCGGTGGCGAGCCTTGACCTGCAGCCATACCAGCCATACGCGCGGGAACGGCCGGCGTACGCGGGCGGCGGCGAGTATAGGGGCAGACGCGAACCGGGCAACTGGTGAGCAGCGCTAGCGAAGCATGAGAACGGGCGGGACACCCGAAAGCATCCCGCCCGTTCATGCGCTGCTAAGGCGCGGCCTAATCTAGCCCTTCCTCTCGGGTTCCGGCCATCGTCGCAGCCAACCATGCATCTCCGTTTTCGCCCAGGCATACACCCAGGGGACCGGGACGATTGTTCGATCCCAGTTCGCCTTTGCCGTCGGCAAGTAGCGATCAATTGCCGCGTCGTCGGGTTCTTCTCCGCCCATATCCACTAAGGCCTTTGTCGTCACCTCGATCCAGTCGAGCACGACGCCGGGCGCTTCCTGCATCCAGAGCCAGGTTGCGGCCTCGTGCGGGTCGGTGAGATCTGCGTGATCAATGCGGGCGAACACCGCTCTGGGTTCCTCTCGCTGCATGAGTGGACCGAGGATTCCTTTGATTGCGGGGGCGCCGGTTATGCGTGACACCGTTCGCTTTTTCATTCTCCTAATCCTTTCCATTCACCGCGTGGGCGAGTCACCCACGTTTCGAACTGCTCCGCCAGCTCAAGCAGCGCGTCCACACCGCGCGGCCCGTCGTAGGCAACGGAGCCGTGCAGCTCCACTGCGGCCTTGAGGCTCGACTGCCTGACGATTAACACCTCCCTTCCGGGCAGCCCGGCGTCTGCCGGCTGCCCGCCCTCGGGCGCGGGCGGCTGCTGGCGTATCGGCAGCGCCGCCTCGATAGGCTCGCTGGACATCACGACCTGGCGCACGAAGCCGCTTTTGTCCAACCCAACGAGGACACGCTGCCCCACTTCGGGCGGGGTAAGCGGCGTGTCAGCGTACTTACTGAAGTTAAGCCAGCCGTCGCGGTCCGCGAGCTTGAAGCCGTTGGGGTTGGCCGTGGTCACGATGCCGTTGACCTGTTCAGCAATGCGATCCGAAGCCATTACTTCGCCTCCTTCTGAGGATGGCAGGCGGCGCACAGGCTGAGCTCGGCGCCATTGTCCCAACCGTTCCGATAAGTCCGCACCTCCGCCCCCACGTGGTCACACCAGGCGCACGTACGGGCCGCTGCCGCCGCCAGTGTGTGACAGCACGTCTCCCGCGCCGTGTAGCCCCGACAGGTGCAGGAGTAGCCGCGTTCCGGCCCGACCGGACGCACGCTGTAGATCGTCGCGCCGTCCGAGCTGAGAGCGCCGAATGTGCCGTCCGGGCGGGCGCTAAGCTCGACGGTTTCGGGGTCACGCCCGCCGCGGCGTGCCGTATGCTGGACCGGGGTTGCGGATGAACTAACCATCTGCTCCTCCTTCGGGGCCGGTTCCGTTCCTGCGGGGCCGGCTCTTTCTACCTCTAAATACTACA
>DHIZ01000265.1:12512-24722 GCA_002404055.1 Chloroflexi bacterium UBA4733 | reverse complement strand
ACCGACCGGACTACGACCAGACGCTGAAGCGGCTGTTCGCCCATGCCCACGAGGGCATGCTGGCCTTGCTGCTGCCCGGCGCGCACTGGCTGGGTGAACGCTCTCCGGAGTTGACGGCGGAGAAGCGCCTGGCCGACCTGGTCTGGGACGTGGCGCTCGGCAGCGGAGAACGCCTGCTGTTGCACATCGAACTCCAGACCAACCCGGACACCATGATCGGGGAGCGCGTGGCCGAGTATGGCCTGCGCCTCTGGCGGCATCTGCGCCTGCCGGTCTACTCGGTCGTCATCTACCTGCGGGAGAGCGGCGGCATCCCGGCGAGTCCCTTCGTGCTGGAACGCGGTGGTGGAGAGGAAGGGATGCGCTACCGCTATGGCGTGATCCGGCTCTGGGAAGAGCCGGCGGAGCAGGTGCTGGCGATGGCGGAGCCGGGGGCGTGGCTGTTGGCGACGTTGATGCGAGGTGAGCCGCTCACGACGCTAGAGACGGTGGCGGAACGGCTTGCCCGCGCGTCGCTGCCGCACAGCGAACGCGAGGAGTTGACGGGCATGCTGGCGGTGTTGGCGGGGCTGCGTGTGCCGCGTCCGTTGGTGGAACAGACATTGAGGAGGAACCCGATGCTTCGTGACTTGTTAGGTGAATCCAGTGTTGCTGAGATCTGGCGCGAGGAAGGCGAAGCCAAGGGTCTGGCGAAGGGTCTGGCTGAAGGTCTGGCTGAAGGCCAACGAGCGTTGGTGCAGACGATCCTGGAGAGCCGCTTCGGGCCGCTGAACGCCGCAGAGGCAGCGGCACTGGGAGCGGCGACGCCACCGGTGCTCCACGCGCTGGCGTTATACATTGCCACCGATTCGCGCGAACAGGTACGAGCGCGGCTGGGTTTGACGTAAGGCTGGCACACGCCAGGCAGCTTGCACCTGGGACCGCAGTCCCGATGCCCACGAATGACAACCCAGACATTCGCCGTGACGCCGGCCGACAGCAGTAGCGGCAGCGCGCCCCGAAACAAAGGTCAGAGTGCGCCGCAAAGTCCCGATCAGTTCGCACGGCACGCCCGGCGACTAAAGTCGCGGGCTACAGCCAGGCGAAGTCCGCCTGCGCGGACTCGGTCAGCCCGCGAAGGCGGGCTTCGCTCGTTCTAGCCCGCGACTTCAGTCGCCGGGAGGTCCCAAGCATCCGGCACAAGACGTTGGAGGACGTCCTGATCAGCCGGATGTCGTGCCTCTGTCATCGTCTTGGTATACTCTCCCCCGGGTCGTCCCCTTACTCGTACTTCCGCTGTGCGTCGGTCAGCGTGCGTCACGTGTACCACGACCCAAAGAACGAGGAGGCTCGTCGTGTGGGCAAAGCTGAAGACACGCCTGCTAATCGCGCTCGTCGCGGTGTTGCCGATCCTCCCGATGGCGGCAAGTCCCCAGCCGGTCGGGACACCTGCCGGCACTGGACGAATCGCGGGCGCCGATGCTCCCGCCCAGGCCACGGCCCGCACACTCTACGGCCAGTTACCGCTCAGCTTCGTGCCGGCGCCGACCGGCGCCGGCTATGACTTCTCCGTCGGCGGCAGCCGGCTCCCGATCACCTTGAGCCGCGGCGCCGCTCTGCTCAGTCTTCCCAACTCGGCAGGAGCGGCTCAAGGGCCGGACCAAGGTCCCGCCGTCGTGCCGCATCTGCCACCAACGCCGATCCCATCCAGCTCGCCGTTGGCAGCGCACCTGCTGCGACTGGGGCTGGCCGGGGCAAATGCACAGCCGGTCGTCACTACCGCCGAAGAACTGCCGGGGACGGTGAACTATTTCATCGGCAACGACCCTGCCAGGTGGCGCTCCAATGTGCCGACCTATGCGAAGGTGGTCTACCACGACGTCTATCCCGGCATAGACGTCGCCTACTACGGCAGGCAGGGGCAACTCGAAGACGACTTCATCGTCCATCCCGGCGCCGACCCTCAGGTCATCGCTTTGCGCTTCGCCGGTTCGGCACTGCCGGTTGTGAACGCCCAGGGCGACCTTGCGCTGCACGTGGGCCAGCAGGATGTCTTCTTGCGGCAGCCCCTCACCTATCAGGATGGCCCAACCGGTCGGCGGGTTGTAGGCGGACGCTATGCAGTTGCTGCGGACGGACAGGTGACCTTCCGCCTGGGCGCCTATGACGCCGCCCGGCTCCTGGTGATCGACCCCGTCCTCGCCTACGCCACCTACCTCGGCGGCAGCAACAACGATGCGGGTACCAGCGTCGCCGTGGACAGCGCCGGTAACGCCTATATCACGGGCACTACCAACTCCAACAACTTCCCGACCACCAACGGCGCCTTCCAGACGAGCTTCGCTGGAGGTAGTAGCGACCACGATGTCTTCGTGAGCAAACTCAACCCGTCGGGGAGCGCCCTGTTGTACAGCACCTACCTTGGGGGCAGCGGCGACGATCAAGGCAACGGCATCGCCGTGGACACTTCCGGCAACACCTATATCACCGGCGACACCAACTCCTCGAACTTCCCCACCACCAGCGGCGCCCTCCAGACGAGCTTCAGTGGAGGCTACTATCTGGCCTTCGTGAGCAAACTCAACCCGTCCGGCACCGCCCTGATCTACAGCAGCTACCTCGGTAGCCAGGGGAGCGCTTTCGGCAACGGTATCGCCGTGGACAGTGCCGGCGACGCCTACGTCACGGGCTACACCGGCTCCAACACCTTCCCCACCACCAGCGGCGCCTTCCAGACCAGTTCCGCTGGCGGTTACAACGCCGCCTTCGTGAGCAAGTTCAACCCATCCGGCAGCAGTCTGCTTTACAGCACCTACCTCAGCGGTAATAACTTCGATCGCGGCAACGCTATTGCCGTGGACAGTGGCGGCGACGCCTATGTCACGGGCTACACCGGCTCCAGCAACTTCCCCACCACCAGTGGCGCCTTCCAGGTGAACTCCGGTGGCGGCATCAACGCTTTCGTGAGCAAACTCAACCCGTCGGGCGGCGCCCTTCTTTACAGCACCTATCTCGGCGGCAGCGGTAACAACAACGGCAACGGCATCGCGGTGGATAGCGCCGGCGATGCCTACGTGACGGGCTCCATCAGCTCCGGCAACTTCCCCACCACCAGAAGCGCCATCCAGACGAGCTCCGGTGGCGGCATCGACGCTTTCGTGAGTAAACTCAACCCCTCCGGCAGCGCACTCCTCTACAGCACCTACCTCGGCGGCAGTGGCTACGACGCCGGCTACAGCATTACCGTAGACAGTGCCGGCAGCGCCTACGTGACGGGCGGTACCAACTCCACGAACTTTCCAACCACCAGCGGCGCGTTGCAGACGAGCTTCGGCGGCGGCAGCCTGGGCGGGAACGCCTTCCTGAGCAAACTCAACCCATTGGGCAACGCCCTCCTCTATAGCACCTACATCGGCGGCAGTGGCGGCGATTCCGGCAACGGCATCGCGGTGGACAGCCAGGGCAACGTCTACGTCGCGGGCTCCGCCCGATCCCCGAACTTCCCCACCACCAATGGCGCCTTCCAAACAAGCCTTGGTGGAGCAGCCAACGCCTTCGTGCTGAAGCTGGCTCTCGGGTCGCAGGCGACGCCATCCCCGACACCGACGATGACGGCGACACCCAGCCCAACCGCCGTTCCGATGGCGACGGTGACGGCATCACCCACGAACACGGCGACGCCATCCCCGACCGCGACCGGCGGCAGCAATCTCTCCCTGCCGCTCTCCGCCGGCTGGCATCTGGTCAGCTTCTCCTTCCAACCCACGTCCACCTCCCTCACGACGGTGCTCAGTTCCCTGGGCAGCAGCTACGACATCGTGCTCGGCTTCGACGCCAGCCAGGGCGGGGCACAGAGTTACTTCACCAGCCCCAGCATGCGGGCCTTCAACACGCTGACCGCACTGCTCCCGCTGCACGGCTACTGGCTGCACCTGACCACCGGCAGCACACTGTCCTTGACCGGGACACCACTGCCAGCCGGGACCACCCTGGCCCTGACGCCGGGTTGGAACCTGGTCGGCTACGGTGGCACGTCGCCAGAGCCACTCGCCACTGCCCTCGGCCACCTGAACAACGCTGTCGATATCACCCTCGGCTTCGATGCCGGCCAGGGTGGCGCGCTGAGCTACTTCACGGCGGCCAACATGGCGCCCTTCAACAACCTCACGACCCTGCAACCCAACGCCGGCTACTGGCTGCATATGACGGGCAACGGGCAGCAGTGGGCAGGTCAATGATGAATGATGACACCGGCCGGCAGAGAAGGCGTCCGGGGCTATCCCGAGACCTGTAGGCCGCAGAAGGGGTCGCTCGGCGGTGCGCCGTTGACCGTGACCTGGACGCAGTAGGAGCCGATCGCCCCGTTGGACGGCGCCAGGTTGGGCACTTGCACACCAAGGAAACCGTTGGTCCAGGTTTGAACGCTTGCCGGCGCGCTCCTGCTGCCACTCACAGGCGTTGCTGTCGGCGTGCCGACGCCAGCGGTGGCTGCGGGGCCCGGCTGGTAGAAGAAGAACACGCTACCGTTGGCGCCCCCCAGACCAGACCCGGGCGGCGGGGCGCCAAAGGGACCACCATTGACGGTGATCGCCTGCCCGCGGTTGAAGCGGGTCGGGTTGACGTCGGTAATGCTCGGCTTCGGCCCTACAGTGGCAGTGGCGGTGGGGACAGGCGTCGCTGTCGCAGTCGGCGTGCCTGTGGCGGTCGGCGTGCTCGTGGCGGTCGCCGCGCTCGCCGATCCGACCACGAAGTAGTTCGTCGTGCAGACCGTGGTGGTATCCACGTAATAGGTGTAGTCGTGCCGACCGGCCGATTGCACCGTCACCTGATAGACCCAGACATAGCCTTCCTGTCCCTGGTACTCCTTCACGAAGGCAGGGTGATCGGGCCCCGTCAGCACGACGCCGGTATGGCCGCGGGAGGAGGTGACGGTGATGTACACGGTATCGCCGATGCTCGCTGAGCCGCCGCCGGCGAAGGTCATGCGCTCATCACCGGCACAGGTGTTCCCGGCTGCCGTCGGGGAAGGAAGCGGCGTCGCCGTTATCGTCGGGGTGGCGGCGCCAGGCACAGGTGTCGGCACGATCGGCTGTCCCGCTACCGTCACCGGGTAGAAGGCGTTGGTGAGGTCGCTGTTGGGAAGGGCGTCCGGCCGAGCCAGGAACAGCGGCTGCTCCGGCGCCCACTGCGCCAGATAGGGACTGCCGGCCGCCTCCTGCGCCAGATCAGGGGGCAGCGCCCCAAGGGCACCCGGCCCCGTCATCACTGCCTTGAGATAGTCGGCCAGCAACGTGCCCTGGGTCAGGCCGGTGGTCGCATCGTACTGCATGATGCCGCGCTGGAAACGCAGGTAGACGAAGTTGGCGTTGGCCGGATCAACGTTCGGCGGCGCGGTGGGCAGCCCCCACAGTTCCAGATCCATCAGCGGTAGCAGCGCGGCATTGCCCTGACCATTGGGGAAGGCCTCCGCAGCGGTGACGCTGGAAAGGAAGGTGGCAGCGAAGTGTACTGGTTGACCATTGAAGGTGTCCGGCGCATGCGCCGCGACAAAAGCCAGCGCCGCGGCAGCATAGCCGGTGCTTCCGGCGGAGGGCGCCGACGCCGTGAGCCCGGCATCCACCGCTGGAAACGTCGAGCCGTTGAACTGCGTATAGGGCAGTATGCCGGGGTCGAGCAGGTTCAGCAGTCCGACCGAACCGTCAGACTGCAGTTGCATGACCCGGCGTTGAAAGAACTGCACGCGAAAGCCCAGCAGTGTGAAGGTTTCTGAAGTCGGATAGCCGAAGGTACGGATGCCCCCGCGGTGGGCGAAGTAGTCATAAAATGCGTCGTTGTCGATGCGATAGCCGGTCTGGACGAAATAGCGCGGGTCGCCGGCGGCACTCGCGCCATTCCAGGGCCAGCTACCCAGCACGATCACGGCCACCATCAACACCAGGGCCAAAAGCCGGGGCAGATGCACGCATGATCGGCATCCTTGGCGCTCGGCGAGCATGTGTCTCCGGTCTATGAGAGAGCCGCCTGGCTGCCCGCCACCAGCGGCAACCCGTCTGGATTCGCTTCCCAGGGGAACCGTTGCGTATTGAGGCGCTGCACAAGCCCGTTCGGGCCATTGATCCACGTCCAATAGCCGTTGGTAAAGGCAGTCCAGTTATCCGCTTTGCGCCAGACGAGCAGCCCGTTCGTCGTGTGCTGCAGCCCATCACCGTTCTGCGGGTTATGCCCTTCATCCTCGAGACAGTTGCCGACAGTGATCGAGGCCATATCGTGAAGCAGCTTGAAGCCGAACCGGAACTGGCAACTGCCGGTCGCCGCGGCGGCCGGTGCTGTAGGCTGGCTCGTCGCATCGGGCGCGATCTCCGGCGACGAAGACGCACCAGTCGAGGCCGGAGCTGCCCCTGGTACAGGCGTGGCGGGCGCCCCGGCTCCACCAGCCGCAGCAACCGGTGTGGCGGTCGGCACGGTCGCTGTTCCTGCCCCGGTTGCGGGTTGCCCGGATGACGTCGCGCTCAAGTCAAGTAAGACAAAGGCGTAAGGCGAAGGCGCCTGCGGCGCCGAAAACGTCTCTGGATTGGGCGTCACGCCGGCAGCGGTACCATTCACCGCAATGCTGTACTGTTGGCTGGCTGTAGGGTAACTGGGATGGACAGTGTCGCTGCCGTTCACCTGCATCGCATAATTGCCGGCTTGATCCACGGTGGCACAACCGATCGGCGTGCCGTTATAGCTCGCCGTGATCCGCGTGCCCACCGCCGCAGGGTTGCCATCAATCGTTATGGCGCCGGCAACCTCGTCCTGCAGATAAGAAACGGCGCCCGGATCAGAACCAAAGCAGTTGGCAGCCAAAGCAACCGGGGTGACCACCGGACTCAACAGCAACACCAGCAGCGCAGTAAAGCCAATCGCCCTGCTCGAGCCGGACCGCCAGGACAACCTCATCATCTTCGCGCTTTCCACTGTACCGTTCACCTACTCCGTCTATCGTTCTCGACTTGTGGCGCAGCGATAGAACTGCCTGCTATCGTTATACGTTCCGACTCTCGAATGTCCAAAATTCAGGTACTTATGGGGCCACAGCCGTGACGATACTCACGCCACCCACTCGCCGACGACGAATTGCCAGACGAAGATACCCTGAAGCAGGAAGAACACAATCACGATCGTGTTGTGCAGGCGCGGGTTGGCGCCCGCTCGGCCCAGCAGCAGGAAGAGCGGGAAGATCGTCACGATGTAGCGTGCCGACGCGGCCAGCGGCGACACTGCCGAGATGTGGGCCACGATGAACACCAACTGCTCCAGCATGTACACCACGTAGCTGAGCCGCAGGTAGCGCAGGGCCACGACACACCCAACCGCCAGGCCAATGATGGTGACGAGGTTCAATAACTCCAGTCCGTCCCCGGCCACGATGCGCTGCCAGCCCAACTGCAAGACGTCCCACGGCGCGAGCCAGCGGATGCCCCAGTAGTCGTTCACCTGCGTCATCGAACGTGGTTCGCCAACAATGAAGCGGCTGTACAACGTGAAGAGGATGTAGGCGATGCCGGGTAGAGGGGTGGCCAGAACGTCCACACCCAGGCGCCGTTTGCCGGCACGCACCTGTAGCCCATACTCCACCAACAGTGCCGGCGCCAGCAGCGCTCCTTGCCAGCGCGAGGTCGTGGCCACGAAGCCCCAGACGCCTGCCCACCACCACATGCCGCGCCGCGCGCAGTACATCGAGGCGACGGTGAAGACGAGAAACGTGGCCTCAGTGAAGGGCGCGAAGATGAAGAAACCGACCGGGAAGGCGCACATGTAGAGCGCCGCCCGGCTGCCGTCGTCTGACCGCCCATCCAGCGCGGCAATACGACGCAGCAGGTAAAAGGCAACGACAGCCGCAACGAAGTTCACCGCCATTCCGGCAAAGCCAAAGCTGCCGCCAAAGAGTGGCATCGTCAGGTGGGCAAGCAACGGAAAGAGCGGTGGGAAGTGTACGGAGCCGTCGCCCGCACGGTAGCCGGCGGTGGCGACGTGGTCGTACCAAAGGGCGTCCAGGTGCAGCCAGGGACCAAGCCAGGGATAGGCAGGTGAACTGAGTGCGGGAGCGAGTTGTTCCCAATCGCCGTGAAAGAACGGAGCGTACGGCTCGACAATGGTTTGAAGGCGCCACCAGCCGTAAAGCCAGTAACCCAGCCGCAAGGTGAGGCCGAGCGACAGCGCGAAGAGCACGTCAGTCGGCCACGTCGCTGCCTGCCTCGGCGCCACTACTGCGGCTTCCTCCTGTGACGTGGGTTGCGACAGGATTGCCACCCGTTTCCCTTTCCTCAAAACATGCAGCCGCGTTGAGACAGATGTCAGCGCTCCTGGAGACAGTCGCCAGCACATAGCCGCGCCCGGCGTTTCCGAATCCATAATCCATGGCCCGTGAGAGCATACAATATCGGCATGTGGAGCATCGTCGACCGCATAATTTGCCAAATTTGGCGTAGCCCTTGACAACCAAATCGTTGTATGATTACTGGTTTGCCATGGCCAACTACTCATATGCCACCTTCCATCTGCCGGAAGCGCTCTGGTTTGCCACCGATCGCGACCTCGTCGGCGCTGCTCACCCGCACTCATAGTTGGAGAAGCGTCCGACCATCCTGGCCGACATCGCGCGCGCCGCCGGTTGTTCCATCACTACGGCCTCGCGCGCCCTTGGCGGGTACCCAGACGTCAGCCCAGGGACTCGAGAGCGAGTCACCTCGCTTGCACTGGCGCTGGACTATCACCCGAATGCTATCGCGCGCCAGTTGCAGGGTCGGCGCACGAGCAGCGTCGCGTATGCCGCCGGGCCGGAGGCCGGCGGTAGTGAAGACCTCGTCTTTCGGGAGTTGGTCGCCCTCCTGGCCCACGAATGTGCCGAACGCGACCTGGATCTGTTACTGGTCGGGCCGCATCGCCGCGATGGTCCGGGGGCATTGGCGCGGTTGGTCCAGCGCAAGCGCACCGACGGTGTTATTGTGGCCGACACGCACGAGCATGACCCGCGCATCGAAATGCTGGCCACCCAGCGCGTTCCCTACGTCGCCTTCGGCCGCGTCAGCCTGGCCGGCGACATACCGTTCGTCGACGTCGATGGGCGGGCCGGGATGATGGAGGTGGTGACGCATCTGGTGGAGCAAGGGCACCGGCGCATCGCCTACCTCGGTGGTCCAGGCGGACGCTATTTCGTGCGTGACCGCCGGACGGGGTACGAGCAAGGGCTGCTGGAAGCCGGCCTGAGACTTGATCCGGCCTTGTGCTGCGAGGGGCTCTGTGACCCACTGGAAATCATGGAGGCCGTGCGCCAGTTGCTGGATCTGGCCGAACCGCCGACTGCGCTCGTGGCGATGAGTGATCTCATGGCTGTCCAGGCTCTGCACGAGGTACATCGCCGGGGGCTGGTCGTCGGCGCCGACATCGCCCTCACCGGCTTCGATGACACCCTGCTGGCTCCTGCCTTGTCCCCGCCCTTGACCAGCGTCCATCAGCCCTTCTCGGAGGTCTGCCGTCTGTTGCTCGACGCCTTGCAGCTCCAGATCGAACGGCCCGACGCGCTGGTACGGGGGTCCATCGTGACGCCGACCCTGATCGTGCGCGCCTCGTCACTTTGTCCGATGGGGCGGCCGCTGGCAACGTCTACCAACGGCAGGTGAAGATACTTAGGCGAAGCGCACCGCAACTATGCAGTCCGCCGAGAAGCTCCTGGTATCGGATGTACCAGGCATCTTTGTCTACCACAGTTTGATCGGCCAACTCTTCAAGCCCTTCGTCAAGGGGGATCCCCTGCTTGCGGACAATTTCGGCTACACGGGCGAGGAGTGGCCCGGTTTCGCTTCGTTCGCACTGAACTCGTGGCAGGAATACAACACGACCGCCGTACCGCCGTCCCGTAAGTCGTAGGAGCAGGCTGGCGCGGCGTGACGATCACAGCGGAGAAGTGGTCGGGTTCCCTTCTCGAAGTCCGCGACCTTCACACGCAGTTTTTTACGCGGCGCGGCGTTGTGCGGGCCGTGGATGGGTTATCGCTGACCCTGGAGGCGGGCGAAACACTTGGTCTGGTCGGCGAAAGCGGGTGTGGCAAGAGTGTCACCGCGCTCTCCATACCAAATGAGCGGTGGCATGCGCCAACGGGTGTTGATTGCCATGGCCATTGCATGCCAGCCGGGTCTGCTCATCGCCGACGAGCCGACGACGGCATTGGACGCGACCATTCAGGCGCAAATCCTGGAACTCCTGGGCGAATTGACGCGCGAAATACACATGGGACTGCTGCTCATCACGCATAACCTCGGTATCGTCGCCGGGCGTTGTGATCGCGTCGCGATCATGTACGCGGGGCGGATCGTCGAGACGGCACCGGTCAGAGAGCTGTTCGCCCACCCGCACCATCGCTATACCAATGGTCTGCTGGAATGTGTGCCTCGCCTCGACCGCCTGGGCAAGGGCGTCTTTCACACCATTCCCGGTTCACCACCCGACCCGGCGGCTATCCCCTCCGGCTGTCCCTTTCATCCTCGTTGCGCCTTCGCCGGATCCCGCTGCGTCGACGAGCAGCCGCAACTGACGAGGGCTACCGTCGATGGTAGCGTGGGTACCTTCGCCTGTTGGAATCCCCGCGGGATCGAAGTGGCGGCGCCGTCGTGAGCGCGTTACCACCTACCGCATCGAAGCTCCTGTCCGTGGATGATCTCCGCTGATTATGGCGTGTGTGATTCTCGTGGCCTTTTCGTGGGGCTTCACCTACCTCATCAGTGACTTGCTCTACACGATGGTCGATCCGCGTATACGGCTGGGCGGAGGACGGGCGTGAGCGTAGTCCCCAGCCATGCCGCACCTGGATCGCCTCTCGCTCGGGGGACCGGCGCGGCGGTCACGTCGGACAGGCCACACAGCGCCTTCCGGCAGGCGTTCGAACGTTTCTTGCGCAACCGTCCCGCCACCTTCGGCGCGGTCATCGCCAGCATCTTTATTCTCACAGGCCTCTTCGCGCCGATCATTGCCCACACGCCCTACTTCCAGATCAATCTGGCCGATACGTTGCTCTTTCCGAATGGCAAGTACTGGCTGGGTACCGACGCCATCGGTCGTGACTTCTTTAGCCGGCTGGTGTACGGCGCGCGCACCTCGCTGACAGTAGGTTTTGCTGTGCCGGTGATCGCCATCTGCATCGGCATCCCCCTTGGCTCGGCTGCCGGTTGGCTTGGCGGCAAGGTCGATTTTGTCGTGCTGCGGATCATCGAGTTCATGGCGGCCTTCCCGGCCATCCTCTTCGCCATCTTTTTGAGCAGCATCTTTGGTTCCAGACTGGGCCACGTGGTCCTCTATTTGGGCTTGTTAGGATGGGTCGATACATGCCGTTTAACCCGGGCCCAGTTCCTCACGCTCAGAGAGCGGGAGTTCGTGACGGCGGCACGCGCTGTCGGGACACCGGAGCGGCAGATCATGCTGCGGCACGTCCTCGTCAACGCCGCCGGGCCGCTCATTATTCAGTTTACGCTCGCCATCCCCGGCGCCATAATCGGTGAAGCCGGGCTCAGCTTTTTGGGCCTCGGCGTCAGTGATCCCCTGCCGAGTTGGGGCAAGATGCTGTCCGACAACGCCCAGTACGCCGCCACAAACGGCTACCTTATCGTTTTCCCTATCGTCTGCATCGCGCTGACGCTACTCAGCTTCAGCTTCATTGGCGATGGGCTACGTGATGCCCTGGATCCCTACGAACGCCGATAGCTCATCAGTAACGGTAATGATGATAGCGTACACGTTACGCCGGTCGAGCGCCGGGAGAGGGATGGAGATAATGACCCTGGAATGAGTGCTGCCACGCGCGGCTTCGCCGCCCACGCCGGAATCAATTGGGCGCTTGACTGGGTCGATCAACTGGGCTGGGACCGTGTCTTTCAGCGGATTGAGTACCTTTCCGGCTATCTCAAGCGCCGACTGGCCGAGGTGCGCGGCGTCGAGTTGTGGACGCCCCAGGAGTGGAAGCGATCAAGCGGCCTGGTGACGTTCCGGGTCCCCGGGCGCGATGAGACGGCGCTCGTGCAGCAGTTCGAGGCGAATCGGCTCTTCCCCCGCACCCTGGGCAAAGGTTCGGAGAAGGTCCGCGTCTCCTGCGCCTTCTTCAACGCCGAAGACGAGCTTGATCGGCTAGTCGGCTGCCTGCGCGCGTTCATCGGTTGAGGGCCGGGCCAGGCAGGTGCGGAGGAAGGCCCCCTCCGGCTC
>DHIZ01000265.1:11956-12390 GCA_002404055.1 Chloroflexi bacterium UBA4733 | reverse complement strand
GCACCGCTCGCCAGGTTCCCCCACTGCGGTGGGGGGAACCGATCCTGCCCCGCTGGGGACGGCTGCCGATGCTCTGAGCTGGTGTAGCCGATAGAACGGGACAGAGCCTCACCTGGCGCACGGGGGGCACGCGCGGGTACAACGAAGTGCCCCGTGAGCGGCCCAGGGTGCCGGGTGGGGCCGACGAGCGCCCCCTCGCTGCGGTCGCCCTCTCCCTGCTGTCGTTGCCGCCCCGCCCGGAACCTCTGGCGCGCCGACGCCGCGCGCCGCTGACGCGCGTAGCGCGGCCGTCACGGCAACGGCACGCCGTATGGCCGATGCTCAGGTCCAACCGGCGCGTCCCGAAGGCGATCGTCCCCAGCGGAGCAGGATCGGTTCCCCCACTGCCGTGGGGGGACCTGGCGAGCGGTGCGAGCCGGAGGGGGCCTGCCTCC
>DHIZ01000265.1:3384-11888 GCA_002404055.1 Chloroflexi bacterium UBA4733 | reverse complement strand
GTGCGAGCCGGAGGGGGCCTGCCTCCGCGCCCGACGGGCGGGCTTCGCTCGTTCGTAGCCGCAACCTCAGTCGCCGGGAAAGGCTACAGTTCAATCAGGCAATGCCCATAGACATTGATGACTCGCGTCGAACCGACCTGGCTCTCGCGTCCCGATGTGCCGTAGGCGAGGTGGGTGTGTCCATGCAGCCAGAAACGCGGTTGGGAGCGGCGAATCAGGTTGCCGAAGGCGAGGAAGCCGCGGTGACCGGGGTCCGGCGCGTTGCTGTGCGGCGTACCGCTGGCGTCGCCGCTCGTCGTTACCCGGTTGCGCCGTGGAGGCTGGTCTGACGAGAAGCGTGGCGGGGCATGGCTGATCACGAGGTCTGGCGCTCCCTGCCGCCAGATCGCCGCGCGGTGGCGGAGTAGCCGGAGCGCCATGGCCCGCTCGCTGTATTGTTCGCTGCCGCCGTTGTGGGGCGGGGCGCCGCCGACCCCAAGGAGCCGCAAGCCCTGCCAGCGCAAGAGACGCCCGTCGATTGAGACGCAACCGGCTGGCGGGTTGTACCGGTAGCTGCCGTTATGGTTGCCGAGCACATAGAACAACGGCGCCTGAAAGCGTCCGGCCAGGAAACACAGGTAGTCGGGGGGAAGGTCACCGCAGGATATCACCGCCGATACGCCTGCCTGCTGCCAGCGCGATTGATCAGATTCGGCGTACAGCAGCGGATCAACGACATCGCCTACCGCCAGGATACGCACGCGCGTTCCGCCTCAGCCGTGCAGGCGACAACCATCGCGCCTGTCTCGCCCCGGCAGCAACTGCTTCACGCGACCCCCTGCTGCGCGAGCGCCTCGTCCCACGTCGGCCAGGCGCCGGTGCGCGCTGCTTCGCCGGCGCGCCAGGCTGCAGCCCGACCGATCACGTCTGCCGGTCGCTCTCCAGGCGCCTGTTGCGTCTGCCGTTGCGCCCGCACGCGCCGCCGGAGCGGCCGATACACCGTCTCGTACCAGCGTTCGGCAGCAGCCGTCAACGACGCCAGCCCCTGCTCGCGGCGGTACGCCTCCAGCGCGGCCACCAGATGGCCATACGTCTCGACAGATGCCGCACCGATACGGTCGATGCCGGTCTCCTGTTCAAACGCTCTGCGGGCGAAGAACGCCTGCTCGGCAGCGTCATCCGAAAGCGCCAACTCGGTGACTGTCGCGGCGATCTCCTTCCTGCCCAGTTCCCGCGCCGCCGCGACACGGTGATGGCCGTCGCGGACGTAATAGCCAAAGCCGTACTTATAGAGTTCAACGGGAGGTATGTCGTCGCCGCGCACGTAGGCGGAGAGCAGTCCCCGGTGACGCTCCTGATCGCCCACCGAAGGATGGACCAGGCGAAAGTCGGCGTCCAGTTCGTGTACGCGCGTTGCGCTCCCCACGATCCGGCTTACCTCGACGAAACGCCGCCCCAGGTCGCGCGGCGCCAGCAAATCGGGCGGATCCAGACGCAACAACGCCTGACCAGTGTCCGGCGGGCTATCCGCTCGCACCAGCAACACCGGGCACGGCGTATCGCGGATGACAGCGTCGGCAATGCTGCCTAACAATGCCCGCGGCATGCGACCACGAACCGTGTTCCCAAGGATTATCAACCGAGCGTGATGCGCGGTTGCCACGCCTAAAATCGTCGCGGCCGGGCGACCGGATTGAATCAGCGTTTGCACCTGGAGACCGAGGGCGCGCAAACGAAAGGCGAGTGCATCCAGCGTCGCACGCGCCGTCGCTTCGGTCCCCGACACGGCGTCGGCGCCGATCGCGCCTGCCGGGAGCACATGCAGGAGGAGCAAGGGGATCGCCAACGCCCGGCTCTGCTGTTGGGCGACTTCCACCTTGACCTCGTTCGGCGCGCCGGCGACGAGCGGCAGCAGGATACAGCCCTCCACCCGTTGCACCCCCTTTGCCTACTGCCAATGGAGCAATGATACTGGCTTACTGGCGGGACGGCACGCGCTATGCGTTGTAGAGAGCGACTCGCATCACGGATGCCGGCGCGCTGGCGCTGTGCTGCGGCCGGCATGAACCGGTAAATAGATGGGAGGGAGTCATCATGATCGGCATCCACACCAGCACCGTCAACTTGCAGATTGGACTGGACACGCTGCTCGTCTGGATCATCGTCGGACTCATCGCCGGGTTCCTGGCCAGCCGAACGATGCTTGGCCACGGCATGGGCATGATCGGTGACATTGTTGTCGGCATCATCGGCGCCTTCATCGGCGGCTTCCTGGCTAGCTATTTTGGCATCCGCGTCACGATCACGGGCGTGCCACTGCTGGGCCAGATTATCATCGCCTTCATCGGGGCATTGTTGCTCCTGATGGTGCTGCGCCTCTTCGGCGTCGGTCGCCGCCGCGGACGAGTGCTGGTCTGAGCGACGGCGGCTTGACGATCTGCCCGCCGGCAAGTACGCTCAAGGGGTAGTCGCCCCGGGCGCCCGGCGGCGGATGGAAAGCGGGGCATCGTTCCGGTGCTCCCTCTGGGCGAGGGTGACCACTCCGTGCAGCCCGAGGTTTCTGATCCAGCAGGTAGGCAGGAGCGGCCAGCCAACGGTGTGGTTACCGGTGCGCTCGGGCGAACTGCGGGGGCGCCACGACCGACCTCCATGGTGATGCTGCGTGGCGTCGTTTTTGTCGGCGGCGCCAGTTCCCTGGCCGCCGAGATGTGCGCTTCGCGCCTGCTGGAACCGTACTTTGGCACCAGCCTATTCGTCTGGGCCAACATTATCGGCCTGATCCTCATCTACCTCTCCGCCGGCTACTATCTCGGCGGACGCATCGCTGATCGCTACCCAACGGCGCGACATCTCTATGCGTTAACGGCAGTTGCCGCTGCCGCCCTCATCGTTATTCCCTTCATCGCCCGACCCATCTTGCTCCTCTCACTCAACGCCTTCGCCAATTACTCCGTTGGGAGCTTCCTGGGGTCGCTGCTGGGCACCATCCTGTTGTTCGCCGTACCTATCACCTTGCTCGGCTGCGTCGCCCCCTTCGCCATCCGCCTGGCGGTACACGACCTGCAGCGCGCCGGCAACATCGCCGGCTCCCTTTACGCCCTCTCGACCGTCGGCAGTATTGTCGGGACCTTCCTTTCGGTGCTGGTGATGATCCCGACGATCGGCACAGCACGCACCCTGATCGTGTTCGGTCTGGTCCTGCTGGTCGCGTCGGTGATCGGCCTCGGCAGGCCCGCGCTGTGGCTCGGCGTCATTATCGGCGTCGTCTTGTTGATCCTGCCGCCAGCGCCGATCAAGCCCGACCCCGGCATGATCGCGGAGCGCGAGTCGCCCTACAACTACATTCAGGTCATCCAGGTGAACGGCATTCGCGAGTTGCTTCTGAACGAAGGCGTTGCAATCCACTCCATCTACAACCCGGCGGCCGCCAATGACCCGAACCCGCTCGCTCACCTGACGCGCGCGTATTGGGACTACGTCCTGGTCGCGCCCTACTTCAACCTGAATCACTCTCTCGATTCGATCCACCACACCGCCATCATTGGTATGGGAGCCGGCACGATGGCCAAGGAGTTGACCTACTTCTACGGCCCAGTGCCCATCGACGGCGTGGAGATAGACCCCGACATCATCCAGATGGGTCGCCAATACTTCGGCCTCAACGAGCCCAATGTTCAGGCGATTACCCAGGATGGCCGCTACTACCTACGAACGACATCCAAACAGTATGACCTGATCAGCGTGGACGCCTACCAGACCCCCTATATCCCCTTCCAGATGACGACGGAGGAGTTCTTCCGGGAGGTCGGCCAGCACCTGACGCCGGACGGTAGCGTGGTCATCAACGTCGGGCGCACGCCGGCGGACGTGCGCTTGGTGGACGTCATCGCACGGACCATGCGAGCGATATTTCCAGCCGTCTACGTCATCAACGTGCCGGCGCCACCGGGCACGCTGATTCTGAACAGTCTGATCGTCGCCAACAGGCAACCTGCCACGCTGGCAATGATCGGCGCCCGAATGCAAGAGCTCCAGAATCCGGTGCTCCGCGCGCTCGCGCAGCAGGCGGTGCAGAACACGTCGATCATCCAGCCGACCACCGGCCTCGTCTTTACCGACGATCACGCGCCGGTGGAACAGGTGGTCGATAACATGATAATTCATTACTTACGAACCGGACAATGAGGCGTCGGACGAAGGAAGAAGGCTTGACAATGAGCGTGACCGTTTACACCACACCAACGTGACCCTACTGCACCCAGGTGAAAGCGTGGCTTTCCCAGCATGGCGTGGCGTACCAGGAGAAGGATGTCTCGGTCGATCGTGCCGCCGCCTACGAAATGGTCGGCAAGACGAACCAGCAAGGCGTGCCGGTCATTGACTTTGACGGCCAGATGGTGGTGGGTTTCGATCGCCGCCGACTCGAACTGCTGCTCAGTCAGGATACGCAGAAGCCGACCCTTGGCGCCGCTGTGGCGGATGCTGCCAAAATTCTCATGAAGCAGGGGCAGATGCCGATCTTCGGCGCCTACGTGGGGAAGGTGGCCCCCGGCTCACCAGCGGCCAAACTCGGCCTGCGCCCGGGCGACGTGATCACGCAGATCAATATCCGCCCCGTTGCCAATGCCGGCGATGTGGAAGCCGCCATGAAGCAAATTGAACGCGGCGCCACCTTGGACGTCGCCTACCTGCGCGGCGCGCAAACGCTGCGAGGGCAGGTGCGCGCGTAGAACGTCCCGAACAGGGCGGCGACTGCGGTCTGCCGCCAAGTGACGGGGGCGACTGCGGTCGCGTTCAGAACCGTGGACGGCATGCCCAAGCGACCGCAGTCGCCGCCCTGGCCATCAGCCTACCAACTGAGTCGCTTTGGTCCTAAAACCGCGTGCTGCTGCGGTACCCTGACGGCGATCCATACAAGCGCCCGCCGCGGTGATCCTCGTAGCAGTCGCGGCAGTAGACCGGCTTCTCAGCAGAGGGCTGAAAGGGAACCTCGGTCTCGCGACCACAGGATGAGCAAACGACCTGAAACATCTCCCGCGGGCCGGTGGGACGCGGCATCTCTCCGCCCGAACTCTGCGCCGCCTTGCGTTGCGCTCGGCACGATGCGCACCGCGTGGGCTGATGCGTCAACCCGTGCGTCGCGTAGTATTGCTGCTCGCCCCCGGTAAAGGCGAATCGATTGTTGCAGTCCCGGCAAACCAACGTAATATCTGAACCTGACACGGAGCTTCCTTACCTAGCAATAGACGGGGACTCATCTTCCCGAACACTGCAACTGACAATTGCGTCGTCGCGCCGGCCACCATGGCGCCTGCCCGGGCCAGTCACACGCGACTTCATAGGCAGTATACCAGAGCAGGCAGCGCCTATGGGACCGGGAGCCGGGGGTCAGGGGTCAGGGGCGCCGAGCCGGCCAGTGCTGCACGCAGTTGCCCGCTGCTGGACGCGAGGCGACGCTGCGCGTCGTCGCGGCTCAGGCCGGCCTTGAGCATGACAATGGCAACCTTCGTCTCGAATTCTGCATCCTCCAGGGTCGACCAGGCTACGGCGTACTCGCTGCCCGTGACGCTGCTCACGATGCGGGCGGCGCGGTCGCGTAGCTTGCCGTTGGTGGCGCGTAGATCGACCATCAAGTTGCCATAACATTTGCCCAGGCGGACCATCGTCGCGGTGCTCAGCATGTTGAGCACGAGTTTCTGCGCGGTGCCCGACTTCAGGCGCGTCGAGCCGGTGAGTAGCTCAGGACCGACCACCGCGGCGATGACAAGGTCGCAGCGACCGATGAACGCCGAGTTGGCGGTGCAACACACGCCGATGGTGGCAGCCCCCAGGCGACGGGCTGCAGCCAACGCAGCGAGCACATACGGCGCCCGTCCGCTGGCCGATATTCCGACGACCGCATCCCTCGACGTTGCGCCCGCCGCCAGCAGGTCACGCCGACCGGCATCCGCGTCGTCCTCCGCGCCTTCTACGGCGTGCGTCAACGCCGCCGGGCCACCGGCAATCAGAGCCTGTACCAGTTCCGGCGGCGTGTTGAAGGTGGGTGGACACTCAGCAGCGTCCAGTACACCCAGACGGCCGCTGGTGCCGGCCCCAACGTAGTACAGGCGCCCCCCGCCCTGTAGCCGTGCGGTGATAACCTCGACGGCGGCGGCGATGATCGGCAACTGACTGGCCACGGCCTCTGGGACCAGGTGGTCCTCGGCGTTCATCAAGCGCACGACTTCCAGCGTCGATAGGGTGTCGATCATCGTCGACGCCGGGTTCACCTGTTCCGTGCTGAGTTGCTGGAGCGAGGGTTCAAGCTGTTGCATCAGGGAAGCCAGGCTGTTTCGGTTAGACCTGGACCAGGCTGCGCCGCAGGTAGGGCAATTCCTCCAGAGCCTTGCCGGTGCCGAGCGCCACGCAGTTGAGCGGGTTCTCGGCCACGTGGCAGGGGATCTCCGTGGCCTGGGTCATCAGCGCGTCCAGCCCCCGCAGCAGTGCCCCACCGCCGGTCATCACCATACCCTTATTGAAGATGTCCGACGCCAGTTCTGGCGGCGTGCGCTCCAGCACCCACTTCACGGCGTCCACAATCTGGCTGACCGGTTCGGCAATGGCCTCCCGAATCTCCGTGGTTCGCACCGTGACGCTGCGCGGCATGCCCATCACTTGATCGCGGCCGCGCACGTCCCATTCCAGGTCGCGTTCCAGCGGGATGGCGCTGGCGACCTGGATTTTGACCTCTTCCGCCGCGCGCTCACCGATCATCAAGTTATATTCGCGTTTGATATAGGCGGTGATCGCGTCGTCCAGGCTGTTGCCGCCGACGCGAATGGACGCTTTGACGACGATGCCGTACAGCGAGATCACGGCCACCTCGGTCGTGCCGCCGCCGATATCGATGATCAGGTTGCCGTCAGGACCGTCGATCGGCACGTTCGCCCCCAGCGCCGCCGCCAACGGCTCCGGAATCAGATACACGGTCTTGGCGCCGGCCTGGAGCGCTGCATCACGCACGGCACGGCCCTCCACGCTCGTCGCCCCGCAGGGAATGCAGATCATGACGTCGGGCTGGAAGATATGCCACCGACCGGTCACCTTGTGCAAAAAGTAAGAAAGCATCGCCTCGGTGACACTGTAGTGCGCAATGACGCCGCTGCGCATTGGCCGGTAGACAACGACACTATCCGGGGCCCGCCCGAGCATTTCCCGCGCTTCGTCACCGACCGCCCGAATCGTGCGTTCGCCGGCATGCACTGCCACGACCGAGGGCTCGTTCAGGACGATGCCTCGTCCGCGCACGAAGACGAGGACGTTTGTCGTCCCGAGGTCGATACCGATCTGCTTCGCCATGCTTATTCTGATCGGACTACGCCTGCACCAAGCGAAGCAGTGCCACGCCTGCGGTGGTTAGCGCGCTAACCGGCCCCCATCTCCTCATCCCCTCATCTCCTCATCCCCCTCACCCCGGCGCGGTCGCCGTGGCGAGCGGCGCTGGGCGACCTGGAGACGCACCTGGGCGTAGCGGAGCGTCAAGGCAGCATCGGCGGCGCGCTCCGGGTGCTCTCGCAGTTCGAGCTCAGCGCGTTCGCGGGCTTCCTGGGCTCGCGATTCGTCGATCTCGTCGGAGTGTTGCGCGTCATCGGCCAGCACCACCACTTTGTCGGACCGAACCTGGACGAAGCCGCCGCCAACTGCGTAAAACTCCTCTTGCCCTGCCCGGCGCACGCGCAGTTCGCCGGGCTTCAGCGTGCTGATCAGCGGCGCGTGGTTGGACAGAATGCCCAGTTCACCGAGTACACCGGGCACGACGACGAAGTCGACATCCTCGGCAAACAGTTCCCGGTCGGCCGTGACGATCTCCAGGCGGAAGGGCATGGCTACTTCCCTGCCTTCGCCACTGCATCTTCGATCGTGCCGACGTAGCTGAAGGCGCTTTCCGGCAGATCGTCGTGCTTACCATCCACGATCTCCTGGAAGCCCCGCACCGTGTCGGCCAGCGCGACGTACTTTGGCTCGCGACCGCCGGGGAAGCTAAAGAAGACCTGGGTCATGAACTGCTGAATTTTGCGGGCCCGCGCGACAATCAGGCGGTCATCCTCGGAGAGCTCATCGACACCGAGGATGGCGATGATGTCCTGCAGGTCACGATAGCGCTGCAGCACTTGCTGCACCTGCCGCGCCACGTTGTAGTGATCCTGACCGACGATATTCGGGTCCAGAATGCGCGAGGTCGACGCCAGCGGGTCAACCGCCGGGTAGCGACCGGCCTCGGATATTGAGCGATCCAGCACCAGCGTGGCGTCCAGATGGGCGAAGACGGAAGCCGGAGCGGGGTCGGTGATGTCGTCCGCCGGCACGTAGACTGCCTGAAAGGACGTGACGGAGCCCTTGTCGGTCGAGGTGATGCGCTCCTGCAACAGCCCCATGTCCACGGCCAGGGTGGGCTGGTAGCCGACGGCGGATGGCAGCCGACCCAGCAGGGTCGACACTTCCGAACCGGCTTGGGTGAAACGGAAGATGTTGTCGATGAAGAGCAG
>DHIZ01000265.1:0-3238 GCA_002404055.1 Chloroflexi bacterium UBA4733 | reverse complement strand
AAGATGTTGTCGATGAAGAGCAGCACGTCGCGCTCCTCCACATCGCGGAAGTACTCCGCCATGGTCAACGCCGTCAGGCCGACCCGCTGGCGAGCGCCCGGTGGCTCGTTCATCTGCCCGAAGACGAGCGCGGCGCGGTCGAGCACACCGGCATCTTGCATCTCGTAGTAGAGGTCGTTGCCCTCGCGGGTGCGCTCGCCCACACCGCCAAAGACGGAGTAGCCACCGTGCTGGCTGGCCACGTTGTGGATAAGCTCAGTGATAATGACCGTCTTGCCGACACCGGCCCCACCGAAGATGCCGACCTTGCCGCCGCGCAGGATCGGCGCGATCAGGTCGATCACTTTGATCCCTGTCTCGAACGCTTCCGCCTCCGTCGCCTGAGCGCTAAAGGGCGGGGAGGGCCGGTGAATCGGCCAGTGTTCTTTGACCTCCGGGGCAGGCTTGCCGTCGATCGGCTCACCCAGCACGTTGAACATCCGCCCAAGTGTGCCCGGCCCCACCGGTACCTCGATCGATGCCCCGGTGTCAGTTGCTTCCGTGCCGCGCAGCAGGCCATCGGTCGAACTCATGGCGACGCAGCGCACCCAGTTGTTGCCGACGTGTTGGGCGACTTCCATGACGATCCGGCCGTTACCGACGGCGCCGGCGGCGCGCTCGGCGCTAGCAATGCGCGGCGCGGGCACCACGATAGCGTGCTCCAGGTCGGGCAATTCGCCGGCGGCGAACTCGACGTCGACCACGGGGCCGATAATCTGAACGACTTTCCCAATGGAGCCTTTGGCCATGCTTCCTCCTGCCGCCAGCCGTCAGTTACGGCTGAGGGGCAATATTCCACAATAGACAGACAAGACGAGTTTCTGCTCAGGCACACTCGAGTGCTCTGTATGGTAGCACACTGGAACCGCGCACCGCGACTACGCTCGCACCCGGTCCAACAAGGCCAAACCGCGCGGCGCTCGCTCGTCCAGCGCGCGAACACAGGCACGCAGAGTCGTGGCCGCCTCCTGCAAGCCGCCCGCCGTGGCGAGCTCGTCCTTCCACTGCGTGACGTGACCGGCCTGGAAGAACCGCAACAAGCCGAGCGCTTCCCCCGAGAGGCGCAACACATCGGGGGCGCCGGGGGCACATTCGCTACAGTAGACGCCGCCATTGGCCGGACTGAAGAGCACACTTCCACTCTCGGCGGGTGTGCCACACTGGGCGCAGCGCCACAGCGTCGGCCGGTAGCCGAGGTAGGCAAGCAGCCGCATCTCGAAGAAGCGGAGCAACAAGTCCGGTGATGTGTCACTATCGAGCCGACCGAGTAGGCCCAGCAGCAACTCGTAGAGGAGTCGGTTCTCCTGGTGGCTCTCACTCAGCCGATCGACCAGCTCGGCGGCATACCAGGCTGCCGCGGTGCGATAGAGATCGTCCCGCAGGATGCCGAACGAGTGAATCACCTGCGCCTGCGTCACGATATCCAGGTTGCGGCCCTTCGCCATCAACAGCCGGACGTGGAGGAGCGGCTCCAGGTGCCCGGCCAGCTTGCTGGCCGGGCGGTAGACGCCCTTGGCGATGGCCGAGATCTTGCCCTCCTCGGGCGTGAAGAGGGTCAACAAGACGCCGTGCTCGCCGAAGCGTCCGCGCCGGAGCACGATGGCATCCGTCGTATACACGCGACTCATTCGTTGGCTACTTCCTGCGAGTTGTTCCTCTCAAATATACCAAATTTGTCAGTTTCGCTGCCCCTTTCCGGTCATATTCGGCGGAAAAGCACCCTCCAGAGCGTCACTGAGAGCAGGTAAAAGAACGCCGTCAATAGGAAGCCCGGCAGGAAGCCGGCGCGCTCCAGCAGAGCCCCGCCGGCGATGCTGGACAGTGCCCAGGGACCCTGTTCGGCGACCAGCAGCAGGCTTGACGTGGTGGCCCGTTGCTCGGACGCAGCAAGTCCCAATAGCCAGCCCTGTGCTACCGGTGACGACATGTCCATCAGCGCCTGGCGCAGGGTGTACGCCGCCATCGCCACTGCCGGCGCTGGCGACGTGGCCAGTAGCAGCAGGAAGAGCACCGCGAGCAATTGCGTCAGGACCACCAGCCGCACCACGCCCAGACGTGCCGCCAGTACACCAGCCAGCAGCGTCGCCAGACCGAGCACGAGCTGGCTGATGGCTCCAAGGGTCCCAAAAGCCGCGACCGAAACACCCAGCACTCGCGTGAAGTAGAGGTTGAGATAGGGGATAACGAAGCCAGCGCCGAGACCCACCGTACCAACCACCAGCGCCAGCCGTGCAGCCAGGCGGCGCCAGGCCGGATCGCGCAACCCGGCGATGCTGCGCCGCCAAGACCGCGGCCGATGGATGTCGTGATACCAGGGAAGCAGCGGCAAAGCCGCAATACCGGCCACCGCCAGGGAGAGCAGCAAGGTCAGCCGATAGGCGAGGGCGCCGTCAGCCGGCATCCCCAATGTGCTGCCAAGCAGCACCGGAAGCCGCCCGCCCAGGACACTGCCGACTGCGCTGCCCAACAGCGCCAGCGCTCCGCCGGCCGCCAGTACGGCGTTCTGTTGCTGCGGGCGGGCCGCCTCCACCAGCATCGGCAGCGCCACTACGGCGATGGCGCCGCCACCGACTCCCGCCACGAAGCCGAACCCGGCGATGGCCCCCGCGCCCGGCAGAAGGCACTGCGCGACCGTCGCCAACCCGTTCAGGATGCCGCCCAGCACCAGCGTCCGCTTCCGTCCCCAGGCGTCCGCCAGCATGCCGGCCGGCACGACCGCCAGTGCCAACCCGAACGTGCCGGCGCCGAGGATCTGGCCCAACGCACCTGTCGAGATACGTAGACTTACGATGTAGAGGTTGAAAACCACACCAAACACGCCCACAGTGATGGCACCGCCGGCCGAGGTGAGCAAGAGCAACCAGGCGTTAGGGCCGAAGCGACGCAACAGTGGTCAGCAACTTCAGAGGACGTGCAGACGATTCACGAAGCGCCGTCACCTTCGGCGGCCTGGCGTAGTCGGTCCAGTTCTGCCCGTAGCCGCGCCACTTCCGCCTCGGCAGCGGCACGCGCCTCGGCTTCCTGCTGTCGGGCCCGTTCCGCCCGAAGCCGAGCCTCTGCCTCCTGCTGCCGCGCTGCCGCTTCTTGCTTCAGCAACTGCTCGGCGCGCAACTGCGCCTGCTCGGCCTGATTGCGCGCCTGGTCCGCCATGTGGCGCGCCTGCTCCGCCGTATAGCGGGCGGCTGCCTCCTCCCGCAGG
>DHIZ01000119.1 GCA_002404055.1 Chloroflexi bacterium UBA4733 | reverse complement strand
GCGTGGGCCCCCCGGGTCAAGTACTGGGGGCGACTGCGGTCGCTTTCTGACCCGTCGACGAAAAACCAAGGCGCCCGCAGTCGCCCCGGTAACTTGGCCGCAGACCGCAGTCGCGGCCCTGTCCTTATCACACCGCAGAGCGAGCAGAGGAGGAATAACCGTGACATCCCGACGACAGGTACAGGTGGCGGATGAGATCCGCCGCGAGATCGGGGAGCTGCTGCTCAAGCAGATCAAGGACCCACGAGTGGGGTTCGCCTCCGTCACTGACGTGCAGGTGTCGCCGGACCTTCGGCACGCGCACATCAATGTCAGCGTCTACGGCAGCGAGGATGAGCGAGCGGCAACCATGACGGCCCTGCAACACGGCAGCGGCTTCTTCCGTCGTGAAATCGGTACAGCGCTCAAACTACGCTACACTCCCACAATCGCGTTTCACCTTGATGATTCGCTGGAGCGCGGCGACCGCATCTTACGCCTCCTCAATCAGGTGAAAGGAGGTGGCACGACCGGTCCGCTCCCGCCACCGCAACCCGCAGAAGAGAAGGCGCCATGACCGTAGCGGCAAAAGTGAGCCTCCCAACGGACCGGGCCAGCGCAGCGGCGGCGATCCGCGCCGCCACGTCGATTCTCATTTCCAGCCACATCAACCCCGATGGCGACGCCATCGGCTCGATCCTGGGCACTGCCCTCACGCTCGCCGCCGCCGGCAAGCGGGTGCTACCGCTCAACCCCGATGAGGTGCCGTGGACATTCCAGAAGCTGCCTCAGGCGACGCTCGTGAAGACCTGGTCCGCCTTAGAACAGTTCGGCAAGCCCGACCTCTGGCTGGCCCTCGACTCCGCCGACCAGGAGCGTCTCGGCCTACCGTCCGAGATGCGCCCCCTCCTGGAGGGCGTGCCTGTGGTCCAGTTCGACCACCACATCACGAACACCCGGTACGCCGACGTGAACATCATTGAGGCCGACACCGCCGCCTGCTGCGAGCAGATGACGCACTTTCTCTCGAGCGAGGGCTACACCATCACACCCGACGCCGCCAACTGCCTGCTCTGCGGACTGGTCACGGACAGCGGCAGTTTCCGCTTTACCAGCGTCACAGCCAACACGTTCCATGCCGCTGCCGCACTCGTGGCGGCCGGAGCATGGCCCGGCGTCGTCGGCCAGTTGCTCGGTGTGCGCCGCTTTGCCTCCACCAAACTCTGGGGTCTGGTCCTGAACACGCTGGAACTGCAACAGAACGGACGCATCGTTGTGGCGCAGGTCACTCGCTCCATGTTCGGGCAAGTAGGGTTGGAGGAGGAAGGCACCGAGGGGCTAGTGGAGACGATACGGGGCATCGAAGGTGTCGACGTGGCGATACTCCTGCGGGAGGACCCGTCCGGCGACATCAAAGCCAGCTTCCGCACCACGGAGGCGGTTGATGCCACCGTGCTCGCGCTGGCCAACGGTGGTGGGGGCCACGCCCGTGCAGCGGGTTGCACCCTGCCCGGCCCGCTCGCTGCCGCCCGCCGCCGCGTCCTAGACCAGACCGTACAACTGTTGGAAATGGGTACGCTAGGCGTGTAAGTGACGACCAACGGTTTCCTCATCCTCGACAAGCCGCTCGGTTTGAGTTCTCGGCAAGCGCTGGACCGGGTACGTCGGCTCTACCACACGCGCAAGGCGGGCTTTGCCGGCACCTTGGACCCCCTGGCGAGCGGCGTGCTGATCTGCGCTCTGGGCAGTGCAACCCGCCTGCTGACCTACCTGGAAGCGGACGCGAAGCGCTATGTCGCCACCGTCGAACTGGGCAAGGAAACCGATACGGACGACGCCGAGGGCCGCGAGGTCGCGCAGGGCGACTGGACGGCGGTCAGCCGCGAGCAGGTAGAAGCAGCGCTGACCGCATTTCGCGGCGCCATCCGCCAGCGGCCGCCTGCCTACTCTGCCATCTCCGTCGGTGGGCAACGCCTCTATGCGCTGGCACGGCGCGGCGAAGCGGTCGTGGCCCCCGAACGCGAGGTCACCATTCACGGCCTCTCCCTGGTGTTCTGGCAGCCGCCCCGCCTGACGCTAGAGGTGTACTGCTCCAAGGGTACCTACATCCGAGCGCTGGCCCGCGACCTTGGGCGTGTACTCGGATGTTGCGCCTACCTGGCGGCGCTGCGGCGCACCGTCTCCGGGGCCTTCTCGCTCGATCAGGCCCACTCCCTGGACCAGTTGGAAAGCGCCGACGATGAACAACGTGCCGGCTACCTGTTGCCGCCGCGTGCCGGAGTCGCTCACCTGCCGGTCAGGGTACTCGACGCGGAAGCGGTTGAGTACATTCGCCGGGGACAGCGCGTCCCGCACACCGAGCACAGTGATGGACCAGTCGTAATTGTTGACAACGGCGGCATCCTGGTAGCCATTGGTCGCTACGATGGCGGACAGCTCCAGCCGGAAAAGGTGCTGGCGGTGGAGGACGGGTAATCGGGATTCTCGATGGATAACGTGACGTGATTGGCTCGCCGAATACGCGATTGGGTCGCTTACCTTGCCGGCCGCGCCGGACGCAAACGCCGAACCCGCCGCTCACCCACCATGCGGTGATCGCCCGCTCGTCGTACAGTGTGTCCCGCGACCGGTAGTGCCGGAACAAGCGCCGGCTTCGGCAAGACGACCGGGTGACGCACGACCATCGCAACGAGGCGCTGGAAGGTGTCGCCATCCCACACTTCCTCGATCAGCAACCGCTCGACGAGGTCGTGGATCACTGGTGCATAGCTCTTCAGAATGGCCCGCGCGTATTGCAGCCCCCGCGCCGTCAGTTCCCGAATCTCCCGCCGGGCTTCCTCGGAGACCTGCCGCTCGGTCCCTTCTTCCAGCCGGACCGGCCCGACGGCGTCGCTCATCCCAAACTCGCAGACCATGGCCGTCGCCGTGCTGGTGGCGATTTGCAGGTCACTGTTCGCGCCGCTGGACACCTCGTCGCAATAGAGGGCTTCCGCCGCCATGCCACCAAGGATAAAGGCGAGCCGCGCTTCCAACATCGAGCGCGTATACAGGCGGCGATCCTCGTCGGACGACACCCGCGTGAAGCCGCCGGCGGCGCCGCGCGAGACGATCGACACCTTTTCTACTCGCCCCAGCACCGGATATTCGACGGCAACCAGGGCGTGGCCGAGCTCATGAATGGCGACGCGTCGGCGCTCATCGCTGCTCAGCCGCCGCACCGTGCCGAGGCCCATCGCCACGCGCTCCAGCGCGTAGGAAAGGTCAGCCCGGTCGATCACCGAATGCTGCTGGCGGATGGCTGTCAGCGCCGCCTCGTTCAGCAGGTTCTCCAGGTCGGCGCCGCTCATGCCGGAGGTCTCCCTAGCCAGGTCAGCCAGCGAGACGTTGGGCGCAAAATGCTTGTCGTGGGCGTGTACCACCAGGATCTGCTCCCGCGCCTCACGGTCCGGCAGGTCAACATGCACGTGGCGGTCGAAGCGACCAGGCCGCAGTAGGGCCGGGTCCAACACGTCCATCCGGTTGGTGGCCGCGATGACCACCACGCTCTCCGTGCCGGAAAAGCCGTCCATCTCCGTCAGCAACTGGTTGATGGTCTGCTCGTACTCACTCTGGCCGCCGCTGGATTGGCCGGTTCGGCGGCGGCCCACGGCGTCAATCTCATCAATGAAGATGATGGCCGGCTGTTGCTTGCGGGCCTGCGCGAACAACTCGCGGACGCGGCGGGCGCCCATACCCACGAACATCTCCACAAAGTCGGAGCCACTGACGGCGTAGAAGTGCGCGTTGGCTTCACCGGCGACGGCACGCGCCAGAAGCGTCTTCCCCGTGCCCGGCGGGCCGATTAGCAAGACACCGCGCGGGCAACGGGCGCCCATGTATTTGAAGGAATCGGGATCGCGCAAGAAACGCACGACCTCTTCCAGGTCGTCGCGCACCGCTTCCAGCCCGGCAACGTCGGCGAATTGGGCAGTGCGCGGCGTGCTGCGGCGCTTCTTCATGCCGGTGCGAGGCATACTGCGGGCCAGGTACCAGGTGAAAAAGACCAGGAAGGCGCCGAAAACCACCATGGCGATCACCGATACCAGGGCCCCCGAGACTGCCATTGCCCGCGCCAGGCCACCGGAGGGCGCGATGCGCTGTTCGTCAACGGCCAGTTGCCCGGTCAGGATGCGGTCGCGGGGCAATAGATCCCAAATCGGACTGCTGTCGTACTTGTAGGCCCAGACAACGGCCCCCGATGCGGTAGCGACCAGCCGATCCGGGTAGACCACGAGTTGTACATGCTGGCCGGCAGTAAGGTCGCGGTTGATGTCGGTCAGCAACTGACCAATTGGTATCGCCTGGGTATCTGCTGGCACGCCCGGCATACTGGCCGCGGTGTGACTGGCGACAAACTGCCAGCCAAGCGCCGTAACCACCCCCACCACCATACCGATCAGGGCAGGTTGCAAGACACGGTAGCGCCAGGGGCGCCGCGCCTGCGATCGCTGGCGTTCGCGGTCCACCGGCAGGCGGTTGGAAGGTTGATCTCGGTCGTTACCAAACGGCACGTTAGGCAAGGCAGGCTCCCATGCTCTCCAGACATCTCAGGCTACCACGGCCTGCAGCAGCCCCCAGGATGGGCCAGTCACCGCATAGGAAAGAAGGCCCTCTTGGAGTTAGCCCTGCTGGCGCTTTACCGTGCCATCCCCCGGCTTCCTACATAGCGAAATCCGTGCCAGGTCCATGCAGCAGCGCCGCCCGCACCACGGCAACCGCCGTCGCCTGCGGGGCGTCACGGGACGCTCCGCCGGATCGCCACTTCATTTCGACAGCGCCACGTTGCAGTGCCCGACGTCCAACGGTCAAGCGCAACGGCATGCCCAAAAGGTCGGCGTCGTTGAACTTCACCCCGGCGCTATCCGGCCGATCATCGTAGAGAACAGCGATCCCGGCTTCCGTCAACTCCTCGTAGAGCGCTTCCGCGGCAGACCGGACATCGGGGCGGTCGAGGTCCAGACCGACCAGATAGACAGCGAACGGGGCGATTGCCGCCGGCCAGACCAGGCCGCGCTCATCGTGGTGCGCCTCCGCCAGGCAAGCGATAAGGCGACCTACGCCAATGCCGTAGGACGCCATCACGACAGGCTGTAGCTGTCCCTGTTCATCCAGAAAGGTCGCGCCGAGCGCTTTGCTGTAGCGCGTGCCCAGGGCAAAAAGGTGCCCGACCTCCACGGCGCGAACCAGGCAGAGTGACCCGCCACACCTGGGGCAGGGGGCGCCGGGATACACAGCGGCGATATCCGTGACGAGATCGGCGGCGTAGTCGCGCGGAAAGTTGGTGTGCAGCAGGTGATATCCGGGCCGGTTGGCCCCGGCGACCAGGTTGGGCGAACGCGTCACGAGGTCGTCGGCGACCACGGTGACGCCCCGCACGCCGATGGGAGAGGCATAACCGGCAACGATCCCGGCGGTCGTCAGTTCCTCGGCGGTGGCCGAGCGCAGGTCCGATGCACCGACGGCAACAGCTAGCTTGCCTTCGTTTACGTCCATGTCACCACGCACGACCGCGAAAATCAGGCGATCACCGGCCATGAAAAAGGCGGCCTTCGCGGTGCGAGAGGCCGGTATGCCGAGCAGCGCGGTCAAGGCGGTGATGGTACGGGTGTCCGGCGTCGCCACCTCCTCCAGTGGCAGGGCCGGCTCCGCCGCCGGAGACGGCGCCGAAAAGGTAGCTACCTCGGCGTTTGCGGCATAGCCGCAGGCGTCGCAGAGCGCCAGTTCGTCCTCGCCAATCGGGTTGAGAAAGGCGATCTCGTCCGTCCTGCTGCCCCCCATTATGCCGGCGGCGGCCTGTACGCCAACCACATCCAGTCCGACCCGGCGGAAGACGTTAAGGTACGCCTGGTACATGCGCGAATAGAAGCGTTCCATGTCGTCAACGGTGGCATGGCAGGAATAGGCATCCTTCATCGTGAACTCGCGCGTGCGCAGCAAGCCGCCACGCGGCCGCGGCTCGTCGCGGAACTTGGTCTGGAGTTGGTAGAGCAAGATGGGCAGTTGGCGATAGGAACGCACCTGACGGCGCAGTAGGTCGGTTACGGCCTCCTCGTGGGTCATGGCCAGCACGAACTCCCGCCCGGCGCGGTCGCTAAAACGAGCCAACTCCTCGCCGATCTGCTGCAGGCGCCCGCTTTCCCGCCAGAGATCTGCCGGCTGCACCATCGGCAACTCGACTTCCTGCCCCCCGAGCGCATCCATCTCCTCGCGCAAGATCTGCTCGACCCGCTGCTTGACGCGCAGCCCAAGGGGCAGGAAGCTGTAGATGCCCGCCGCCAGCGGCTGCACGTAGCCCCCGCGCAACAGCAAGCGCTGCCCAGCCGACTCGACGTCCGCCGGACTTTCCCGCAAGGTCTGACAAAAGAAGGCGCTACGGCGCATTGGTCCCCCTCGCCACCGACTCTACAGGTAATCCGCCAGGTAGATCCAACGAAATTGCGGGAAGAGCGGCGCCAGGCGCCGCCGCCATGCGTCGTCGTTGCTGACGATAATCTGGCAGCCGGCAAGCAGGGCTGAAGCAACGATGGTGGCTGGTTCCACGCATCCCTCTCCTCTTGCAACCACTGGATGGTTTCCTCATGTGGACCAAAGACGTCGGTCAGCTTCCCGGCGAGGGCATCGGTCCAGCCTGTCCGGGCGCCGCATCAACACCAGCAAATCATCACCAATCACCTCAGCCACCAGGCGGTCTCCACGCCTCCAGCGCAACCGTCGCATACCGGCTGCGGGCAAACTGACCTGGTTCTTGCTCGTGACAGTCGTTTCGCCAACCAATAGGGATGCCTTCACGGGGCATTCCTCCTTTCCGCCAAGCGTTGCCGACTACGAGTGTACCAAGGAAAACGCGAGTGTAATCCGTGAAGAATCGACGTTGCGTAAGGGGGAACCATCAACGCTGCGTTCGCCCACGGCGAGTAGGCCATCGCTATGCAGCTCGCCGCGCGTTTGGATTTGCCGGAAGCCGCGCGCTACGACCTCTACTACGCAGCGCTCCTCAAGGATGCCGGCTGCTCGTCCAATGCCGCTCGCCTCTGTGCGCTCTTCGGTAGTACCGACCAGGCGCTTAAGGAAGACTGGCGGAACACCGACTGGACCAGCATCGGCGCCCTGCTGGGCTACCTGCGCCGAGGGATCAAACCGGCTGGCAGCGGCGCCGATCGGTAGCGCGGCATGAGGGGGGAGTAGGAGGCCGCGATTGCGATCGGCGGCCAAGGACGGGGGGCGACTGCGGTCGCTTGGGTGGGTGAGGGCGGTTGGGGGAGGGGAGTGCACGGTGAGTGGGGGAGTATAGGGCGGCGATTGCGATCGGCGGCCTGTTCCCTTTCGCCACAGCGGCCCTGCCCCCTGTTGCAGGGGCAACCCCGGTTACCCCGTCTACCCCACCAGCACGGCGCCCGTGACCAACTCACCCTGCTCAGCTACACCATCGTCATGAGTATCCTTCGCCATCCGGTCTCGGCGTAGGAGCAGCCCCAGCAACGCGCCGATGATCGCGGCAACGACCATGACCCGGAAGGTCTCGTCAAAAGCAGTAGCGAAGGCGTTGGTAAGGGCGGCCTGTATCGCCGGTGGCAGCGCTGCCGTCCCGCCGACAGCAGCCTGACTCGCGGCGGCGGCCTGAGCAGCCGCCGGCGCCTGAGCAGCTTGCGCAGCCAGCGCCGCCTTGACTGCCCCAACATCGGTCGTGGCGCGTGATGTCAGGATCGTCGCAAGACCGGCCACGCTGAGGGAGTTGACGACCTGCTGCAATGCGTTCGTCAGCGCCGTGACGCGACCAATGAGGGCCCGCGGCGCCGCATTGAGCAGGTGGGTGTTCAGCGACATGAACATGAGACCCATCCCGGCGCCACTCAGCGCCAACGGCAAGATCAGGTCGCGGCCCTGCGTCGTCACGCTGACGTGAGCGAGCATTAACGTCGCCACGGCGATCAAGCCGAGTCCGACCACCACCAGCGGCCGTGCCCCGATGCGGTCGAACAGGATACCGCCGATGGGCATGAAGACCGCCGACGCGAGTGCCTGCGGCAGGAGGATCAGCCCGGTATCAAAGGCGCCGTAGCCCCGCACCTGCTGCAAGAACAGGGGGACTAGAAAGAGAGAGCCGAACAGTGCGAACTGCCCGACCCACTGCACGAGAATGGCGCGCACGAACTCGCTGGACTGGAAGACGCGCAGCTCCAAGAGCGGCGCATTGCTGCGCAGCTCGGCAGCGATAAAGAGGCCGAAGACCACGACACCAACGCTGATGCCGCCGATCGTGGCGGCGGAGGTCCAACTCGTTGCCCCTTCGCTGACGCCGTAAGACAGGGCGGCGAAGGCCAACGGCGCCAGCACCACGCCGTAGCGGTCGAGCGTGGTGGCGGCCTGCCGCGCCAGCACCGGCAAGCTAAACGCGCCGATCGTGACTCCGATCACGCCGATGGGCACATTAATCAGGAAGATCCAACGCCAGGAGGCAAACTGCACCAGCCAGCCGGCCAGCACGGGGCCGATGGCAGGGGCGAACAGGATCGGCACGCCCATCATCCCCATGACGGTACCGATCTTCTGGGGCGGGCAGATGCGATAGACGTAGGCCATGGCCAGGGGCAGGACGAAGCCGCCACCCATGCCCTGCAAGATGCGAAAGAATATCAGGTACCCACTGGTCTGAGCAGTGGCGCAGAGGGCCGAACCCAGCGTGAACAGCACCACGGAGACCAGAAAGAGTCGCTTCGCGCCAACACGGTCGGAGAGCCAGCCGGCCAGCGGTATAACCGCCGCTTGCGCCAGGGCATAGCCGGTGATGGTCCACTGTAAGCTGGTGAGGGAACTATGCAGATCGACCACCAACCGCGGCAGCGCCACGTTGACCGCAGTGCCGTCGAGCACCACCATGAAGACGCCCACGATGATCGCAACCAAGGGCGCCATGATGGCGCGCATGCTAAACGGCGCTTCGCTCGGCGCAGCCGGTTCAGCCCGAACAGCAGTAGCCATACCTTTCGGTCTCCTTTTGATGTATCGCTGAGCGCGCGCGCCTGGGCGCTGCGCCCTACCTGAACCGCCCCGCCATTGACGGCAGCCCACCGGTACGTTACCCTGGATCAGGACAGGTGTCCGTAGTGGGGCATTGTAGAGGACAATTGTCCCCTTGTCAACAGCGTCCACTAGCAAGGGTATGCACATGGCAGTCTCGGCAACCAAAGTAGCCCATACCGCCGCTGTGCCCTCTGGCGCCGATCAGGCATTCGCGCTGCGTGGCCGGCCGGAACGCCGCAACGCAGTGGAGTTCGACTGCCGCATCCTCACCACCGCCCGCTCCCTGTTCAGCGCGCTGGGCGTCGCGGCGGTCAGCATGCATCAAGTCGCCATAGCAGCGTGCGTGGGACAAGGAACACTCTACCGCCGTTACGCGAACAAAGGCGAACTCTGTCTCGACCTGCTCAGCGATAACGGCCACCAGTTGCAGGTAGAAACGGAGGCTTTCCTCAGTGAAACCGCCGCCACGACATCGGCGCGTGAGCGTCTGGATGGCGTGCTGGCCCGCCTGGTGGCATTCGAGGAAGCAAACGGAGAACTGCTGTCCGCCATCGTCGAGGCCTCTTGCGGCGGGCGACGCGACCTCCAATACCGTAACCCCGTCGTCCAGTGGCTCCATCGCACGATCTCGGGCCTCCTGGAACTGGCAGTGACTCGACAGGAACTCCCAGCGCTCGACATCACCTACACCGCCGATGCCTTGCTCTCGGCCCTGGCCGTCGACCTCTACCTCTTCCAGCGCCAAGAGCGCGGCTTCTCGCCGGAGCGGATTCTTCAGGGAGTACGTCGTATCTATGTGGACGGGCTGAATGCGCCGTCACCTGCCGGCGATTGACGCTGGTCAAGCCACCGAACCCTTAGCACAGGCGTTTCTGACTGCACTATCATCGCTGTTGCAAACGGAGGTTACGAAACAACTCTGCCACCGATAGCATAATGCCCGGGAAGAGTGACGAGGAAAGCAAATCGCCAGCAGTCAACACCCGAGGCGGGCCGAAACGAGTACCCTTATGTTCATACAGCGTCACGCTGCGGGCATTCGGATCAACGACGCAGTATGTCGGTACGCCGAATCGCTCGTAGTCGCGCCATTTTTCACCGCCCGGCAGGGCGTCTCTCCGGTTCCCCGGCGAGAGCACTTCAAAGACCAAATCCGGCACGGCTTCGATGACTCGACCAGTATCGAAGGCGTCCTTGGCCTGGCTCAAGAAGAAAACGTCCGGTTCGCGTGCATTCCGCCGTGGTCCCGTCGCATCAAGAAGTACAGTCTCAGGGCCAACATGGACGCTACCGTAGCCTGCTTCCTCGGCGCGTTCCAGCCAATGCTGCAGCGTTCTCACCACTCTGCCGTGGTCCGAAGACGTGCCCATTCGCTCGACCGGAATCCCGTCTACCAGCTCACTCAGCATGGTGTTTTGCGGGGAGTCTAGCCACTCATCGAACGTGTAGCGCGTTTGCACGAGCGCCATAGGGTCTTAGCCCCCTTTCCATGAGAGACCAACGTGCCGTGTTCTTGAAGGCAGAGCCCATACGACCCATCGTAGCCTAGCAATTCCCAACGCACAGCGGCCCCACGAGCATGGCTAAATCATACCGACGCACGGGTCGTCGCCGTGCTCCCACCGCGCATCAATCGCCTCGTAGTCCGCTTGGAGGATCGATCCACCCGGTATCGCCGGCCAGCGGTACAAGCTGCGAAAGGCGGCATAGGCGGCCGAGTGCAGGAGCGGGAAGCCATCAAAAATGTCACGCCAGTCGCGAAAGAGGCTGAACGTCTCTCGTTCCGGCACGATACCAAAATCCCAGGCGCCGCAAATGCGGGCAACGTAGTCGGCTTTTGCCTCCGGCGTCACGAGGTCGGTGGGCACTTCATCCAGATCCGGGTAGACGGAGGTATCAATCACGGTGTCTGCTCCTGTTTCAGCAGGGACTCATCCCCCGTTGCCAGGCTCGCGGTGACCACGGTGTACACATCCAGAAAGTCGCGGGGCGCCCCCCGATTCACCAGAGCATTCATCTTGGCGCCAACGTTATCGGCAAGGGCTTCTATAAGGATCGGCGCCCAGGGACTCCTGTCGCGCCCAATCGGTTCCTCCAACTCAATCGTGCGAGGCGCGATTTGAACCGTAAAGACGGTAGCTGTGCCGCGCTTTAGCTGCAGCGAGACGACTTCGGACAAGGTCCGGCGTTCGTGAACCGTCAATCCGTGGGTGTTCGCCACATCGTCCAGAATATGACGGAGCCGCAGCAGTACGGCCTGCCGCGTCGCGGCGTCGGCCCGGCCGGACCACCAGGCGTCAATATCGTGCGTTGGGCGGTAGTCAATGTAGTGCTTCATTGCGAAGTGACCACCGAGAATGAAATACTCGGCTTCAGGATACACACGGAGTTGCTCCAGGATTTCGACCGCCAGGGGATCAAGGTTTGGCGGACGTCGTGGTTCCGGCGGCTCCATGTTTGTCACAGGATGAGACCTTCGCCTTAGTGACGTAGCAAAATCGCCACCACGTCACGCGCCTCTTGGGCAGTGTAGCAGAGTCAACTGCAAGGACGTCAGCAGGTTGCGGACCTGCAAGGTACCAGACGTTTATGCCATAGTCAGCAACGTCCGGGAAAGCAGTGTCGCGTATGGGCGAGTCTCCAGCACCGGCAGCCCGTGGCGTGACGCTTCATCGCGCAACTATAGACCATACAGCCAGCTCGCGCGGGCGTAGTTGCACAGTGCGCTGTCTGGTTATCCGCTTTCCAGCAAGCAAGAACGGGGGTGTCTTTACTCCGAGCGCCTACACCACACCCACGGTGGCCACCGGCTCGCCGGCCTGGAAGTCCGCTGGAGTGGTCTCGTCCTTGCCCGTGTTCAGCCCCATAGCATTGAACACCGGCGTGAGCACGGCCGACAGCACAAGGTTCACGATCAACGCGGCCAGAGCGGCGTAGAGCGGGAAGGGCTTGCCGCCGATCGTATAGGGATACACCGAGCTAAAGTTGTTGCTGAAAGCCAGGTAGGTGCCGTAGAGCATACCGGCTGCCCAGCCCGCCAGCATGGCCCAGCGATGGAACCAGCGGGTGTAGAGGCCCAGAATGACCGGCGGCAGAGTCTGCAGGATCCAGACGCCGCCCAGCAACTGGAAGTCGATGGCGTAGGTCGGCGCGATCAGCAGAATGAAGAGCAAGGCGCCGACCTTGACCACCAGCGAGGCAATCTTGGCAACATCGGACTCTTCTTTGGTGCTGCAGTTCGGGTGAACGTACTCTTTCCAGATGTTGCGAGAGAAGAGACTGGCAGCAGCAATCGACATAATGGACGCTGGCACCAGCGCGCCGATGGAGATGGCGGCGAAGGCGAAGCCGGCGAACCACTCCGGGAACATTTGTGTGAAGAGTGCCGGCACGGCGCCGTTGGCGCCATACGCCTTCATTGGGGTCACGTGCGCCGCCACCGCCATGTAGCCGAGCAGGGCGATCAGACCGAGCATGAAGGAATAGGCCGGCAACAGGGCAGCATTGCGCTTCACCACGGCCGCGCTTTTGGTAGAGAAGATGCCGGTCACGACGTGCGGATAGAGTAGGAGTGCTGCCGCTGAGCCGAGCGCTAGGAGGCTGTCTGAGTTGA
>DHIZ01000363.1:6596-10489 GCA_002404055.1 Chloroflexi bacterium UBA4733 | reverse complement strand
TCGACCGACTGGCCAGCGCCTACTTGGGAGACCGCAGCGACATGCAAACCGTCAGCCGGGAGGAACTGCGCCGGCGGGTCGCGGCCGGGGACGTCGTCGTGCTCGACGTCCGGCCCGAAGCCGAATACCACGCCGGCCACATTGCCGGTGCCCGCTCACTGCCGCTGAGCGATCTCAGGCGCCGTCTGCGCGACCTACCCAAGGACGTCGCCATCGTTGCCTACTGCCGGGGACCGTACTGTGTGTACGCCGATGACGCGGTTCGGTTGCTGCAGCGCCTCGGGCGGCGCGCCGCCCGCCTCGAGGATGGCTACCCAGACTGGGCGCAGGCCGGGCTACCAGTCAGCATTGAGTAACTCCCGCGCCGTTTGAAGCGATCTGCCAGGAGGGGTGGATCGAGAGAATCGCCCCCAGCTGCGGTCCGAGACACGGCGTCCATCTATGTAGTGCCCTCGATGCGCTCACGGGTCGTTGGGAGATGTCCGCGGACGGGTCGCACTGGGATTCGGACTTCGAAGTGACCTATAGAAAGGCCAGCTGGCCGAGAACTAATGGCGCTCCTCTCACGCAGCGGCGACAGCCAGCGGGAAATCCCCTGCAGGCAGAGGACCATCATCGCCGCGACCGCCAATGCGCTGGCACTGAGCAACGAGCGGCGCCGCTCTCGTGTCGGGCTGCGCCACGCGATGAAGAGCGCGGTGGCCAAGCGGCCCGTGACGTTGCCCTGGTCGGCGGCAGTCACGCGCTACGTACGCCTCGCAACCCCGAGGATGTGGGGCGACGTGGGCAGCGACAGCCGAATGTCCGGGCAACGGAATCGGTCAATCTGCTCGATGGTGAAACCAGCGTCCTTAAGGGCGGTGGCCGTGTCCCGGCTGGTATGGCAGCCACCCCCCACCATTGGCCAGACGGTGGCGTCGAGCGCGCGCTGCAGGCGTGCCAGGCCCTCGGTCTCAGCGCGGACGTGTTCGAAGAACCGAACCTCCCCGCCCGGTCGCAGCACGCGACGCACCTCGCGCAGCGCGAGACGTTGATCAGCGACCGAACACAGCATCAGTGCCAGCACGACGGCGTCGGTGCTCGCGTCGCTCGCCGGCAACCGCTCTGCAACGCCGTCCACCACGTCGACGTGAACCGGGGCGCGGGCGGCGCTCCGCATCGCGATCTCACGGAGGTGAGGCTCTGGCTCCACCGCAAGCACGCTGGTGACCTGCGCGGGGTAGTACGCGAAGTTGAGGCCGGTGCCTGCGCCCACCTCGATGACCTGTCCGGCCAGGCCCGCGAGCAGCCTCCGGCGGTGATCTGCGGCCCGCCGGCATCCATCCTCGGGCTCATCCACGCCCAGAAGCGGGCGAAGATCGGGTGGCTGACGGGGGTGGTGGACGGCATCGGCAAGCTCATCTTAGGAACCCGCTCGAACGACCGCGGGGGCGGAGCTCGAGGACCTCATCGTCGTCATCACAAGCATGGCTGCGACCGGCGCGGGCTGCGTCATCCGCCTGCCAGCGAGTCTCCGTCGGACACGTCGACCGGTGCCAACAGCTGACCATCGGGGAATGGGATCTCACAGATCGAACGGCGCCTGACCGGCGAATCGGTTGAAGTACGTGAAGTTGTCTGTGAGGATCAGGACTCCGAAGAGCAGCAGCACAATCCCGCCGATGACGTTGATGGCGCGCATGTGGGTATTGATAGAGCGCAAGAGCGACGAGGCACGCCCGGCGAGCGCCGCCGCGGTGACGAACGGCACGGCCAACCCCAAGCAGTAGACCAGCATGAACGGAAGGCCTGCGAACCCTGCCGCGGTCAATGAGAGAATCGCCCCCAGCTGCGGTCCGAGACACGGCGTCCAGCCGGCCGCGAAGGTGACGCCGAGCATGAACGCTCCCGGGACACCACTCCCGACTGATCGGTGAAGACGTCGCTCGCGAAGCAGCGGCGTGAGCCGAAGGACCCCGAGGGTCTGGAGCCCAAGGATGATGACGATGATGCCTGCGAAAACCTCGACAAGTCGTCGCTGATGTACAAAGAACAGCACGTTAAGTGCTTGGAAGATGTAGAAGAACAGAACGAAAACGGTGCTGAATCCGATGGCGAATGCCACACCCGAGATCAACACGATGGAGTTACGCGGGGCCGCCGGGGCGCCCCTCGACCCTCCCGCAGTCGCCGGGATCATGACCGCCTGTCGCCCCAAATAAGCGACGTAACCCGGCAGCAACGGGAACACGCATGGCGACAGACACGAAACGAGGCCGGCGAGGAATGCGAGTCCAAGCGAGGGCGACGTCATCGCCTTGCCGTCTGCAGGATCAGATCGAGGACAACGCTGCGCACACGACCATCGCCGCTACAGCAACCACGCTCAGACCGGCGCGCACCAGGGCACCGGTCGGCAACCGGGGGAAGCGGGGGCGCCCACCGAGCAGCTGCGTGACCCTCGCAGCGGTGGCGTCACCGAATGCTGGCATCGATGTCATGTCTGGTGTCGATGAAGCATCAAGGAGAGCGCGCGCGAGAGCCGGCCTACCAACATGTTGCGCCGCCCATGCGTCCGCGCGCAGCTCCTCGCGAACCACCGCGCACTGACACCACCAGCCGAGCAGGCTGCTCTGCCACCCGACGTCGCGGATCGCCTGGCGTAGCGCCCGACGCAGCGGATCGTGATGGCGGCGATGTGCATCCTCGTGCAGGAGCACCGCATCTAGAGCCGACCCGGCGAGAGTCGTCAGGGGCGCCGTCTCGATCACCACCATCGGGCGGAGAACGCCATGGCAGAACACCGCAACCGGAGATCGATCAACGCAGCGCACTCGCCGAATCCCCGTACGCGCAATCGCTGATGCCAGCTCCGGAGGGATGGGGACGGTAGTGAGCGCCGAGCAGGCGCGACGCGTCGCTGCCAGTATCCACGCCGTGCGCGCGAGCACGGCACTGGCGATGACCAGACCTAGCAGCGCGAGCACGCGTCCTGTCGCGCTCGGCGCCTGCATCGAGGCAGCGGTGCCCATGCAGCCGATCGACCGCGGGCAGCGGTTGGAGAGCAGCGAAAGAAGACACGCGCCGCCAACCAGCGCCGCGACGCTGAGCAACACGTCGAGGGTACGCCTCATGTTGGGTCGGACTCCGCGAGCCGTTTCAGCCGAGCGCGCTGATCAGCGGTCAGGCTGTCCAACTGCGCGGCGAACGCGGCCAGGGCGGCATCGCCGAAGCGGTCGACCGCTGCCTTGGCCTCAGAGTTGCTCATGCGCCGCAGGAAATCCTCAGGCGATTCCCGCACCGTGTACTGATGTCCGTGGGGGCCGCCACGGGGCGTCCCTGCGAGAAGTGACTTGGCGGCGAGCCGCTGGACCGTGGTCATGACCGTCGTGTAGGCGAGGTCGGGCAGTAACGCGGCGACGTCGCGGACGACGAAGGGGGTGGGAAGGCGTCGTGACCAGGCCGCGGCCATGATGTCCCCTTCCCTTGGGCCGAGCAAGCCGAGGGCCCGGCCGATGACCGATTGCGATGCGCGCTTGGTGGTCATCAGGGCTTTCCGTCTCTCCCGCCGGCGCTGCTGAATTCGGGGACCAAGGGTACGAAGGCGCGATAGTAGCATGTGACCTCGGTGACGCTCTCCATCCGACCCATATGCCCGGTCAACGCTCCGTGAGGCGCGTCAAGGCCAAACCGGACCACCGCCCGGTCTGCTCGTCAGCGCGGCCGTGAGACGCGCCGCCGCACTGCTCCTCCTCGGGGTGACGACCGCGTTGCTCGCCCAATTTGCTCTGGACGGATGGAGCGGGCAGAGCGATCTCAACCACTGGATCCAACACGGCCTGCTGTTCTGGAGCGGCATCGCCGTGGGCTGCGCCGTCGTCCAGCTATATCTCGCCAGCAAGCGGCGATGAGCC
>DHIZ01000363.1:6230-6488 GCA_002404055.1 Chloroflexi bacterium UBA4733 | reverse complement strand
CTCGCCAGCAAGCGGCGATGAGCCCAGGCGCGGCGAAGAGGGACCGGGCGGCTCGGCCCCACCTCGACATCGACAGCCTCGGCCTCGCACTTCTCATTGCCGTCTCGCTCGCCTGGATCAGCGGTGTCCCGTACTTGGTGGTTCGTGCGGGGTTTGGCCTGCCCTTTCGGCTGATCCTCGTCGATGGGATCCATTGCTACGTCGGTCTCGCGATGGCTGTGTTCTTGGTCGCCAAGGTGCGGCGGGGCGGGGGGGGCC
>DHIZ01000363.1:0-6036 GCA_002404055.1 Chloroflexi bacterium UBA4733 | reverse complement strand
GGTGCCGGCTGTGCCCGACGCCAGCCTGTGGGACCGCTGGGTCTCCCTGAGCATTGCGATCCTCTACAGCGCGGTGATGATCAGCGGACTCGTCGCGCTGCTGCCGCTCGGCGACGACACCCGTACCGCGATGGTCAACGCCCACCTGCTCACCGCCGTGTGGGCGGCAGCGCCGACGACCTGGCACGTCGTGACGCACCGCGCCAGGCTGCGGGCCGCGGCATCAAGGGCCCGGCACGGTTTTGGGATCGCCGGCCTCACGAGCAGCGCCTTCGTGCTAGCGCTCGCGGTGCCGCTTCTGCTTGGAGCCCGCGCAGTGGCGCCTCTGACTCAGGCCCACGCCGGCCTCAGTTGGCAGCCTCGCGGGCAGGCGGTGCTCCTCGACCGGCTTGACGTGACTCCCGACGGCCGGACCATCGTGGCAGGCGGTGAGGGCCTCTTCGTCAGCCAGGACGGCCAACGGTGGAGTCCGGTCGAAGGCTTTGGCGTGCCCAACGGTCGCACGCTCGTCCTCGGTCTCCACCTGACCAACAGCGCGACGTACGTCGGTACCTCGGACGGCGTGTACATGGCTCCGACGGCGACCGGGCCATATCGCCGCCTCCCGAGCCCCGCGCGGGAGGTGCACGGCATCGAGGTGGATCCAACCAATCCGGCCATCGTGTGGGTCGCCGCCTACAACGGAGTGTGGCTGAGCCGTGACGGTGGCGCGCACTGGACGAGCGAGAACGCCGGCTTGGCAGACGCAACCGGTAGCTGGGCGCTGCGCTTCTTTCACGGCACGCTCTTCCTCAGCGAGGTCACATCCGTTGACAGATGGAACGGCGTGCGATGGGTGCAGTCGAATTCACAGGCGTACGTGAACGCCCTGGACCCTTCAGCAGACGGGACCCACCTCTTCGCCACATCGATGGGGCAGGGAATCACGGCATTCGACGGCCAGCGCTGGTCCACAGCCGACGCGGGCATGGCGGAGCACGTCCACGGCGGTGTCACCGGCATCCATGTCGACAGCGCCACCGACGTTGGTGGCGGCACTTTGTACGCAGGAACGATGGTCAGCGGCATCGCCGAGAGCCGAGACGGCGCGCGCACATGGTTCTCCGTGTGGCCGAGCCTGCGCGGGGATGTGTGGCGGGTGCGCCTGTTCAACGGCGCGCTGATCGCGGCCACCGACTTTGGGTTGTTCAGCTACGGACCCGTTCCACCCGCGCCGGCGGCAGGGGCCCTGTGGTGGGTGTATCTGGTGGTCGCCGCAGTGGCTGCCGGCGCGGTGATCGTCGGTGCGGCGCGGATTCGAGGGATGGCGATGCGAGAGCCCGCGGTCGCCGAGGCTGAGCCTGCTACGATGCGCCGCTCGTAGGTCGGCGGACAGAGGACGGGATGAGCGGCACACGGCAGTCCGGACGGCGAGCGGCTCGGACCCAGCTGCCCGCGAAGCCACGGTCGCCTGCGAAGCGGCGCCAGCCGGTTGCAGCGCCGCGCTCCGACGGGTGGTTCCAACGGCATTGGAAGCCGCTGGCAGCGGTCGGAGCCGGGGTAGTCGCGATCGTGCTGCTTGTTCCCATCGTGCGCGGCGGCAACCAGGAGCCAGCTAGCGCTGTCGCCGGGCCCGCCATCGGCTTCGTCGGGACCCCGAGTTGCCCCAGCGATGGCGCTCAGCCGTACGGCAACACGGCGCCGTCAGCGAATGCCGCTCCCACGATCGGTCAGGCGATCGACGAGATGCCGCACACGCATGTGGCTCAACCGACCACGGTGGCGTACAACCACGACGCTCCGACCAGCGGCTGCCATTACAGCCTAGGGAGCGGCAAGGCGCCGATTTCTCCCGGGGTGTACGACAAGCATGTCGATCCCGAGTACTGGGTACATAACCTCGAGCACGGCTACATCGTGGTCCTCTACAACTGTCCGGCGGGCTGCGCGTCCGACGTCGCCTTGCTCACGCGCTGGTACGACGGCCATGCAGCTGACCCCGCGCTTCCGTCGGAGAAGAAGATCGTCGTGATTCCCTGGACGTCGATGTCGACACGGTTCGCGGTCGAGAGCTGGGACTGGTACCTGCCCCTGGCAACCGCCGACCCCACCCAGATCGAGGCGTTCTACCAGAACCATGTCGATCAGTCGCCGGAGGGAAATCAGACACCCTGATGTTTCGACGCCATCCACTCGTGCTGCTGAGCATCGCCGCGGTGATCGTCGGCGTCGCGCTCGGCGCCCTGCTGCTCCCGAGGGCGGCCCCGCGGGGGACCGTCGCGCTCATGGCCGCACAGCATGGCGGCGTGAGCGGCCAGGTGACCCAGGTCATCCTCCACGGTCATGACCGAGACGTCACCGTCACGCCCCAAGCGCAGCCTCTGCTCGCCGCTCCCGCGGAGTCGCAGCTCGGCACCTACGCCATCACTGCTGGCACGTATTCGGATGTCGAAGTGCGTCTGGGCACACAGGATCTGCATCGGGCCACCGCGGTCACGGTCACGGCCAGCGGTCTGACCCCGATCCTGCTGGGCTTCGACCAGGGCGGCTTGAGCGTATACGTCGGCAACGATCGCACCGCCCTGGGTATCGAGCTGCTCAGCGGTCACCTGACCAACCTGCCGCACACGACATTCACCGACGAGAACGGCGCGCCGGTTCCTCTGACGTCGCTTCACGGCAAGGTGACCGTGGTGGCGGCCTTTCTCACCCACTGCCATGAGAGCTGCCCGCTCTTCACCCAGATCCTGGCGGATCTCAGCAAGGTGCTGGACTCCCGCGGCCTCTCCAACAAGGTGAACCTCGTCGAGGTCACCATGGATCCCGGCCGCGACACGCCGCCGGTCATGAAGGCCTATGAGCGCAAGACCGGTGCGACGTGGCCGCTGCTTACCGCTCCGGCCGCCGCCTTGCAGACGTTCTGGAGCGCGCTGCAGGTCAGTTACAGCAATGTCCCCTACACGGGCACGCCCCCGATGGACTGGTACACCGGGCGCCCCGAGACGTACGACGTCACCCACGACACGGTCGCAGTGGTCCTCGACCAGCAGGGCTATCCGCGCTTCACGCTGGTCGGCAACCCCCACCTCGGGCATGCGCTCAGCCAGCCGCTCGCCAGCTTCCTGACCCCCGACCTCCGCAGCGCCGCTGCGGAACAGCAGGGCTGGACCTTGCAGGATCTCCTCGACCGCGCCGACGTTCTCCTCGGACTACCCTCCGAGAGCGCGGGAACCAACGACATCGGCGTCCACGAGGGCAACGCGGCTCCCGGGTTCACCCTGACTGCCCTGTCGGGATCGAGAACCAGTTTGCACGACCATCTCGGTCAGCCGGTGATCGTCAACTTCTGGGCGACGTGGTGCGACCCCTGCCGGCGGGAATTACCGCTGCTCAACGGCGCTGCCCACCGCCTCAGCGCGCTCTCGATCCTCGCCGTTGATGAAGGCGAAGGCGCCGCTTCCATTCGGCCCTTCCTCCAGCAGGTGCTGGGGAGCGATGTGTCGATCACCGCGCTGCTCGACACCGACAACCAGGTGGGGAACAGCTACGCGGTGGCAGGACTCCCGGTCAGCGTTTTCATCGACCCGGGTGGCGTGGTTCGCGCCGTGCACATCGGTGAACTCGATGCGCCAACCCTGGCCGAGGAGCTGCACGCGATCGGTGCTCAATGAGGACGAGCCGTGGGGCGCGGCGCCTCGCGCTCTGTCTCGCCGTGACACTTGTAGTCAGCGCCTGCGGACTGCAGCCAGACATCGGTGACCGCAACCTCGACCCGTCGCTGACGCAGCTGCCGCCGCTCGCCGGAACCACCGTCGACGGCGGGTCGTACACCCTGGTCCAGCACGGCCGTCCGGCCGTGGTCGACTTCTGGGCGTCGTGGTGCGGTCCCTGCCGCAAGCAGCAGCCCGAGCTGGACGGGTTGGCGGCCTGCTTCGCCCCGCGCGGGGTCATCTTCATCGGTGTCGACATCCGCGACGATCGCGCCAACGCGGCGGCGTACGCGCGGGAGTTCAGCGTGCCGTATCCGAGCATTTACGACCCGAGTAGCGACCTCGCAGGTCAGTTCGACGTTGCCGCTCCGCCGACGAGTCTGGTCGCGGATGGGACGGGCCATGTCGTCCTGCGCCGTCTGGGAGGAATCACGCGCGCCGACATCGCGCCCGTACTCGCGCGGCTGCTTGGCGGAGCCACGCTGCCCGGGAATCGCGCAGGCTGCTGAGAGGGGGCGTCCAGCCAGGCGCGCGAGGCCGCACCGACCGCCCCACGGCCGTTGCTCCAGGACGTGTCGGTGTGAGCGGCCATTCGAGCGCGCCCCGTGGCCTGGGCGGCTACCGTCAGACCCTCGGGTCCGGCACCTTCCGCCGATTGTGGGTCGCCGCGCTGGTGAAGCCGGGCGGGCGGACGCCATCAACCTCGTCGCGCTTCCGCTCCGTGCGATCACCACCACCGGCTCGGCGGCCCGCAGTTGCCGGCCTTGAGCTGGTCGAGGGAATGGCCCTGGTGGTGGGTGGCGTTGCCGCAGGGTCGCGCTCTACCAACTGAGCTACTCCCGCCTGAGAAGAGAACGGCCAAGGAACGTTCGGGAGTATTCGAGTTTAGCCAGGCATTGGAAGGCTAGCGCTCTACCAACTGAGCGTGGGGGCGGGCAATGACTGGGGCAAAACGCCTGGCCGAGGTGATGCAGGCCGCTTGCGAGACCTCGGTTCTCAGGCAGGGGATGGCCGGTGCTGCAACTCATGCGATATTGGCCATTCGGTAGCTGAAGTCAACCGCTCGTGCCGCAGTGGTACTCCCGCGGGAGACCCCCGTCTCCCGCTCACCCTCACCCTCCCAGGGGCTTTTTCTAATACGACGTGAGGTCCGTGGGCTCCAGCGCGCCGCCGCAGCTCGAGGTCCCGGCGAGAAACGCGACCACGTCAGCCTCGAAGGGTCAGGGTTGCTCACGCTCTCGGGGGCGAGGCCCTTCTTTAGCGCGGCGGTGGTGCTGCCGCTCCAGCCGGACGAGATGCTGCGTGAGGCGCTCGACAGCCTCACTGGCCTCGGCGGCGAGCCGGTGGGTTGCGGGATCATCGATCCCTCCTGCTGCAGTCACGACCTTGTCAGCGCGGCGCAAGAGCGAACGAGCCTCGCGTAGGAGCGCCTGTTGCTTCTTGGCTGCCTTCGTCGCCGCGGCGGCCGGGCGCAGATCGGTAGGAGTGTTGTCTGCCATGGCGACAGTTTCCCTTTTTCGTGACGCAGAGGTCTCTGTTCCGGCTCAGCTCCTGAAGCAGACGCCTCGATACATGGACGAGCTTGTTGATGACCTCACGGGCCGACCGCCGACGCAGATCTCGAGCGGCTCCTCGACGACGAGTGTGTCGGGCCGTTCACCTGCCGTCCACACGCAGCCCCTGCGGCTGGTGATTCTTCCCACGCCGTTGCCTGGCAGATCGCTTCGGGCGGCCGCTCGGAACAGGCCAAGACCGTGCTCCGCCAGAGGCAAACGTGGCCCATTCGTTGCGAATATCATTCAGGCATCCTGATAGTCTGGTCGGTAGCACGCTGGGAGGTGCAGCAGTGAGCATGCGCAACATATTCCGCTCCTGGCCGGTGTTTCGTCAGCTCACCAGCGCCGACCCGCTGGGCCGGGGTACTGCCGTCCGCTCGGCGCGTACCGCGGCCATCAGCCCGCGGACAAAGACCGCCGACCGAATGGTCAAGAGCGTTTGCCCCTACTGCGCGGTGGGGTGCGGACAGCGTGTCTACGTCAAAGGTGAGCGGGTAGTTCAGATCGAGGGAGATCCCGACTCGCCGGTGTCGCGCGGCCGGCTGTGCCCCAAGGGGTCCGCCAGCGAACAGCTGGTGAACAACCCCAACCGGCTGAGGACCGTCAAGTACCGGCGTCCCTATGGCACCGACTGGGAAGACCTACCTCTCGAGCGGGCCATGGAGATGATCGCCGAGCGTGTCCTCGACACCCGCGAGCGGACCTGGCAGGACGTCGACGGCGAGGGTCAGGCCCTGCACCGCACCATGGGGATCGCCAGCCTGGGTGGGGCCACGCTCGACAACGAGGAG
>DHIZ01000410.1:18552-24300 GCA_002404055.1 Chloroflexi bacterium UBA4733 | reverse complement strand
TACAAAAACCTACCCCAGAAAGCCTGTCCCCTCCCCCTCACGGGAGAGGGGAACGCAGCCGGTTTGACGGTAGTCTTCGGACAAACATTCGGCGAAGTGCTGCCTGAACGCAACCGGCTTTCCAGCCGCGTTCTCTCTCTCCCGTGAGGGGGAGAGTCAGAGAGAGGGGTCCCTCAGTTCCGGCAGGCACAGTTGCCGCCGCAGGCACAGCCGCCTCCGCCGCCACCGGAGGCGACCATCGTGCCGCCTTCCGTGCCGTAGGAGCGGGTGGCAAAGACGCTGAGCAGGCGCTTGACGCGGCTGCTGCCGCAGGTCGTGCAGGGGACCGCTGCGTCGGCCCGGGTAGCGGCCCGCAGGTCTTCAAAGCGATCATTGCAGTCGAGACAGGCGTATTCATACAATGGCATCGGCGTGTACCTCCGAGGCATAGTATAGCGAGAAGTTGACGCTGCCCGCAACGGAGAGCCACGCGACAAAATCGCGATCTCCTTGTCGCTTCCCTGCCTGCGCCAGGAGAACGCGGATACTGATGATCGCCTATTTCTTGGGGATCGGCAGCCCTTCGGTTGCCCACCGCTGCGCCTTAACTCTAGCAAGCGCAGCATCAATGTCATACTCGCCCGTGGTGTGGTCAGCGTGAACCACTACCTCATCATCCGACGGTGCGCCCGCCCGAAGACGCTGGATAGCGGCTGCGGCCTCATCCCGTACCGCCCGCGAGGCCGGGCGTCTTCGCTCGGTCGTGACAAGAGTTCTTGTCATTTGCGCCAGCCCTTCATTTTGAAGACACGGTCCATCGTAGCGGCAACCATTTCGAAGTCGGCCTCTTCCCACCAAAGAGTATAGCGGACAGGTGTGGACCGTTCCGTGTACGTCCGCGTGCAGCCTTGGGCGGCGCTGGGTTGTCATCAATCATATGAAACTATACAAGCGAGCTACAATGTCGCATGCCGACTCCCTCGGACGATTTTGCCGGTAACAGGAACGGAGAACCTGGGCAGGGCCATTGTATGATGGCGTGTACAAGCACTGAAAGTCGAGAGGCACCTGATGCGTCCTGAGTATTCCAGTGGTCCGTCGTTCCGCCGCGAGCAGCTCAGCTTGCTCTGGCCCAATGGGCAAACGGCGACGCCGGATCGGCGGCCGGCAATGGGTGGGAGCGTGCCGGCTGACCTGGAACTGGACGACGTGGTGGCGGTACTGGTGGGCGATGACCGCCAGCGGGAACGCTTCGTGGAGCGCGTCCTCACGGAATTGTGTACCGACGGCGCCGTGATCCGCTACCGCCAGGGAGTCGTGACGGACCTGCTGGCTGATGAGGCGCTTTGTAGCCGATTACAACGGCTGCTCTCCAACCTGGCCGCCCTCAGCGTGCCGCGCGACCGCGACCTCGGCAAGATGGCGCCCTTCATTCAGGTGGCAACTCGCGCCGGCGAACTGGAGATGCACGTCACGACGGCCACGCAGTTGCAGGCGGCCCTGGAGGGCAGCCCTATTGCTTCGGAAGCGCTACTCCGGCTGCGCGACTACCTGCGCGAGATCACCGGCGCTGCCGAGTTTCGGGCCTTGCAGGAGGAGCTACCCGACTTGCGTCGTCTCCTTGATCGGGCGCAGAGTTTCAGCATTGGCATCAACCTGTCGGATGAATTGATGCCGGAGTCGGCGGCCATTTTGGAGGTGAGTGCCGAGAAGATTGCCGGCCGCGCAACCGTGCTCAACCGTCTCTTCGGTGAGGGCAGCGAGCGGGCGCTGACGCCGCTGCGCATGGGTGACTCGGTCAGCGCCGGCACGCCGGAGAACCGGCTCTACCGGGACTTGCAGAAACTGTTGGCGGAGGTCGCGGCGCCTGTGGCGCAGGCGCTGGAGCGCTATGCAACGATCAACGCCCACGGGCTGAGCCCGCTGGAGCCGGAGTTGGCATTCTTCCTGAATGGGGTCACGATGACGCGCCGCCTGCAGCAGGCGGGTCTGCCGGTCTGCCGGCCGGAGCCGGCTCCACTGCGGGAGCGCGTCACGGTGCTCAAACAGGCCTACCATGTCAGTCTGGCGCTCCGCATGTACCGCCAGAAGAACGTGCCGCCGCCGGACCAGGCGGGAGGCATCATCACGAACCCTGTCACCTTCGATGAGGAGCAGGCGCGCATCTGGATCCTGACGGGTCCCAACCGAGGTGGCAAGACCACGTTCACCCAGAGCGTCGGCTTGATCCACATCCTCTTCCAGGCCGGGCTGTATGTGCCTGCCGCTGAAGCACGCATCAGCCCGGTGGACGCCATCTACACCCACTTCCCGGTACCGGAGACTACGCAGTTGGGCATGGGCCGGCTGGACGAGGAGGCCAAGCGGCTGGCCGGCATCTTTGCGGCCGCCACGCCGCAAAGTTTGATCCTACTCAACGAAGTGCTGGCCGGCACCAGCGCGGTGGAAGGGCTGGGCCTCGCCACCGACGCCGTGCGCGGCCTGCGCCTGCTCGGTGTCCGGGCGATCTATGCAACGCACCTGCACGACCTGGCCTTCGGCGTCGACCAGATCAACCAGACCACGCCGGGCACGGCGAAGGCCGGCAGCCTGGTGGCCGACGTAGAAGCGCAGGGTGCGGTTGTCGGCTCCCACCACCGCCGCACCTTTCGCATCCTGCCTGGCCTGCCGCGCGGCGTCAGCTACGCCTCAGAGATCGCCGAGCAGAACGGCATCAGCTTCGGGCAGATCTCGGAGCTGCTGCGGAAACGGGGCGTGGTGGAGTAAGCGCCGGCGGTAAGCATCACCACGAACCGTCCGCATTGTTGACGGTAGTGCCACGCCACGGTACAGTGTGGCACATGGAAGATCACACTGCGTCCCACCATGTGACGATACGTGCGTCGCCGCGGCTCGTTCAGGACATCGCTGCTCTGGCGAGACGTCGCGGCCTGGCGCCGACAACTCTCGCCCGCGCCTACCTGGAAGAAGGCGTGCGCATGGAACGTTTTCCCGGCATCATTTTCCGCAACCACCTCACCGAACGTCTGGCCGGGCTAGCCGGTCGTCGCGCGGATGTGTGGCAAGTGGTGGAAACGTTTCGGGCCGAAGATGGTGACGTGGCGGCCACGGCGGACTATCTACAACTGCGACCGGATCAGGTGCGCGTCGCCATCGCCTACGCCGCAGCGTACCCTGAAGAGATCGAAGCCCTGATTGCCGAAAATCGCCAGGCAAGCCTTCGCCTCGAGGCGGCCGAGGCGGCTCAGCGAGCCTTGCTGAAGCGGTGAAGTTGCTGCTGGACGAGATGCTGGACCGGGCAATTGCCGCGCAGCTCCGGCAGCGGGGCCACGATGTCGTAGCGATTCAGGAGCGGCCATTGTGGTGGGGTATGCCGGATGAAGTCGTGCTGGCAGATATCGCCTTCGTCGAGCAGCGCGTGCTCGTCACCGACAATGTTCAGCACTTTTTACCCTTACACGCGACGATGGTCGGTCGCGGCGATCACCATGCCGGGTTACTCCTGGCTTCGCCGAGCAAGTACCCGCGGGCCAAACGGTTCCTTGGCCGGTGGGTCGGCGCCCTCGATGAATTCCTCACCACCCTGCCGGCCGGCCCGGAACTACTCGACTCGTACGCCTGGCTTTAGGGCGGCGACCTTTTAGGGCACAGAGTGTTCTGCGTGGGGTTGAAGTCGGTGGCAATGAGCGTAACCCACCAAAATAGATCCTGAAAAGGACCAGTTTCCCAATGCCGGGGAGGTTGGCGCGTTGGCTGCATATCGGCTTTTATCGCGCCATCGCCTCTGCTGGAGCGAGAGCCAATAACATGTGTTCTAAGACATCGTTCTGTTCTGTCCTTGAGGCGTTAACAGCAGCATCCCAGGCAACGTCCCAGGCGGAGTCCCTCGCGGCAGCGTCCCCGGCTGTGCCCGTGTCAGGCAGCCAATAAGCACATATTGCAGCCATAACTGCAGCGTCCCAGGCAGCGACCCACGCAACCTCCCTGGCAACCTCCAGGGCAGCATCCGCAGCAGCAGACGTCCTGGCAGCGGCTCGCGCAGCGGCCCAAGCAACGGCCTGAACTGCGCCCCGAGCAGTGACAGTGTCCCATGCAGCCGATCGTGCAGCGCGCATGGCAGCATCTTGAGCAGCGCCTTTAGCAGCGCCACGGACAGCGTCCCACGCCGCATCCCTGCCAGCTTCCCACGCATCGTTCCAGGCCGCGTCCCATGCAGTATCTCGGGCGGCAGCCGAACCGGCGTCCCAGCCGGCATCCCAGCCAGGCGGCCTGGCAGCAACCCTGCCTGCGGATTTGGCAGCAGTCCACGCAGACCGCCTGGCAATGTCTTTGGTAAGGTCCCAGCGAAGCCCAACAGCCCGATCCGCAGATCGGGCAGCGTCCCAGGCTATATCTCTGGCAGCGGCCCGCTCTTCACTCCAGCCATCAACCTGAGAAGCGTCCCAGCCAGCCGCCCGAGCGGCGTCTTTGCCAGCATCCCAGCTAGAACCCCAGCCAACCCGAGCGGCGGCCCAGCCAGCTGCGCGAGCGGTGTCTCTGCCGCTGTTCCAGGTGGCATCCCAGACAGCATCCCAAGCAACGTCCTGGGAAGCAAGCCTGCCAGCACCTTTTATAACGTCCCTCACAGAATCCCAGGCGGCTGACGTGGCGGCAGCCAACGTCGCATCGCCGATCTCACCACGCAGCCATGCTCGCTTCGCCTCGATGGCTGCAAATGAGCGCGGGTCAGGCTCACGCCCCCCTTCTCGATCCCGCTCAAGTGCATCTTGCACGACGATGCAAGCAAACTCGCGGAGGACATTGCCGGCGTCGGCCAGCCAAAGGATGGTGCACTCCCTCGCGCACGATCCATTACTTCCGTCGATTCGCTCGCCGGAAAGCCGCACCCGGCAAACGATCTCACCAGGAGCGTTATGAAGGGCAGCAAGTGCATGCTGACTAAGCACGTAGCCAAAAGAATGGCAAGGAAATCATGCGACGGCCTCCAGCGCAGGCGGGGTGGCGAGGGAGACGGGATGGGGAGCGAGGTCGGCGAAGAAGCGACGCGCGGCGCAGGTGAGTTCGTCGATGCTGCCGGCGAGGCGGTTGGCGGCGACGTCGTCTTTCATCATGCCCCAGATGCGTTCGACGGGGTTGTGTTCGTGGGCAGCGTACTTGGGAAGCCAGAGGACGTGGAGGCGCGGGTTGGCAGCCAGCCAGCGTTGTCGGGTACCCGCTTGCGGGTGCTTGGCGGTATGGGTGGGGGCGCTGTCCAAGACGAGAAAGAGCGGCCCGGTCGGGTAGCTGGCAGCCAGATGCTCCAGGAAGCGGACGAAGTCCACCGCCAGCTTGCGGTCGTGATCGACGCTCTGCCAGGTACCGGAGATGGCGTCCAACGCGCCAAAGAAGGCGCGGCGGCGATTCTGGCCGGGCGTCGGGACGCGTACTCGCTCTCCTTTCATCCACATCGCCCGCAGGACCGGGAGGAGATGGAGATCGCACTCGTCCAGATAAAGCAGATGGCCCCAGCCACGCTTGGCCGCCCGCAGTGCTTGCTGGATCGCGGCAAGCTTGGGCACTTCGTCCGGGTCGTGCTGCGCCCAGGGGGCACCCGGCAGCACACTGGCCGGGGTCAGGCGGGGCCGCCGCCAGCGCCAGCCCATCTGGTGCAGGTAACGCCGGACCGTCGAACAGGAGAGCATGACGCCAAACCGCACCGCCAGGAAGGCCGCCAGCAGCGCCACCGTCCAGCAGGACTGGACGTGGCCCGAGGCGCGCGGCGACCCGCTC
>DHIZ01000410.1:935-18413 GCA_002404055.1 Chloroflexi bacterium UBA4733 | reverse complement strand
CATTCAGCAGCACCATGTGCGCCCGCAAGGCCACTCGCCCCACCGCCTGCCGGCTCACCCGCTCCACCTCCGCCCGCTGCTCCTCCGTCAGTTCCACCAACAACATAGCGGTCACCTCCCAATCTACCCATCGGCAGATTCCGTGCCACACTTGTGGTTACATGCTTAGGAGGAAAGTAGTGCCTACCACCCGACGGCTATTGAAGACTCCCCGAGATACGGCGATGCGTTCCACCCCGGAGCCGGGCGATCAGACCGCCCAGGGAGACCTTCTCGCCGACGCGGTGAGCAACGCCGTATCTCGGGCGGATCTGCGCTTGGAGTTGCGCTGGGAGACGCACGATGTCACTGGCGACTTTTTCCGCGAGTTGGTCAACCGGCAGTTGCGTACGTACAAGACCATCATCCAGTGGGGAGGTAAGGCTGGGCAGAGCTATTTTGGGCACGTCCTCGACTTGGTGCTGCTCTTTGAGCGGCTGAATGCGCTCGTCTCGCTGCCGGACGTCGAGCGCCGTTGCCTCTATTGCGCCTGCGTCGTCCACGACTTGAACAAGGTTCCCCCCTACAACCGATGGGCCGGCGGCCGGCATACCTATGCCGATCAAGCCTCAGAGGCCAACATTCTGGCCGAGTTGGGACGCTTAGAGGCTGAGCGCTTCTTCCCAACCTGGCGTGACTACCTGGCGGATATCGTCGCCCTTGCGCACCTGCACCAGGGAAACCTGGCCATTACGGCGACCGGCCTTGACCGGACGCAGCACCGTCGTTTCCAGCTGGGCTGGGAGCGTGTCGAGCGTCTGGGATGGCTGATGTATGCCGTGGATACGCTGGCAACCTCTCACACCTTGGCTGAAACCAGGAGCAAGGCAAACGCCCTGGACAAGATCAACCTCTTCCTGGCCGACAGACCTCACCGCTGGCTGACCCATCGCGTCGTCGAGCAACGCGGTCTCCTCACCAACCTGATCCACAATGCGGCCGTCGCCCAGTTGCGCGATGCCGCGCACGCCGTGGACCTCCTGTATTACCCTGACGGCGTGGCCTACCTGGTGCCTAGCGACAGCCCGTTTGTGTGGAATGCAGGCCAGATGGCGAACGTCGCCGCACGCGTGCGAAACCGGGTGGCCAGCTTGCAGCAGGATGACATAGGAAAATTCGTCAGGAATGCCCCGTGGGGCATCGCCGTGGATAGCGCCGCGCTGGAAAGTGGAGCGCTATCGGCTGACGTCTTCGGGGTGATCTTCAGCCGGGTGCAGGCCAAACCGTACAAGGCGGACTGGCTTGCACAACGGAGCGCAGATATTACTACCGATCTGCAAGTCGCCCTAAGCAAAGGCAAACTGGACGCTGCCAGCCGCGCCTACGTCGTCGATCGGCTGGCGACGGGCACCATCATCCCCGCTGAACCGGAAACGCTCCGCCTGGGTGAACTGGCCATGGCGTATCGCAACTACCTCAATAAGCACGCGACGACGCTGCTCAAGGCCGCGAAGGTCCGCAACGGCGAAACGCGCGTCTACGCGCTGCTCGGGCTGCCGGAAGATCTCTGGCCAGCGTACAGAGCGGTAAATGCCTACCGTTGGGGGTACTTCCTCGCCGCCGACTGTGCCCTGTCGATGGATGATCTGCACGACGCCATCCTGACCGACCTGGCGCACCTGCAACCGGCAAACGCTGAGGCCGTCCCGGCCGCACACGGCACGGGCGAGCCCGCCGCGCTCGACCGCTACTTGCAAAGGCGCTCGACGTTTCCGGGACTGCCGTCCCGGCCGCGCACTATGCCGCGCACCTCCGCCGGTACGTGAACGGCGAGCACCGGCAGTGCTGTGTGTGCAGCAGCGCCGCGCCGGCCCAAGAGTGGATGGCTGCCAACGCGCCCCCCAGTATTGGCGTGCAGATCTTCTCCAATCGGCTGGAAGGCGGCGACAGCCGTGAGCCGAAGCGCAATATCTGTCCCGTCTGTCGCACCCAGTTCATCCTCGAACGGCTTGCCTGGAAGAGTCACCGGGACAGACAGGGGACGGAGCAGACGACCTTCTATCTCCACCTGTTCCCCTACAGCTTTTTTACCAGGTCGCTGCTGACGGCCTGGTACGCCGAAGTGCAGCGGCTCCGGAGCCAGGATCTTGGTTCCTTTTTCATCAAGGCCGATGCGGTGTTCCGCGACTGGGTCGCCGGCGACAGCATCGCCATCCAGGGCGTACCGGGCGGCACGATGGGCGTTGCTTTGCCTGAACTGGCCGAGGCGCTCGGCAACACGCCCGTCTTGCCAATCCATGCGTGTGGCCAAGGGTACGGTGAGCAGTTCCTACAAGCGTTGGAAACGGCTGTCATCCTGGCGCGCTTTTTCGGTTGCCGTGCCCTCCTCTCGCGGCTCCCCGTCCCCATCCTCGACCTGAGCACGACGCCAGAGGTGGCACTGTGCGTCGAAGGGATGCCGCGCAACCTCGGCTGGCTCCTCTCGGGTACCGCAGACGGTGCGCCCGGGGCGAGCGGCTCCCTCAATGCAGCCGCGCTGCAAGGGCTGCTCGAGCGCTTGGGCCATCTGCATGCCCTGAAGCAACGGCTCTGGTTTGCCGGCTTCAGCGGTGACATGGTGCATGAACTGGCGACAGCGATGCAAGACGATGCGCTCGGCATCTTCGCGTACCTGGAGCGCACCGCGAGCCCCGGTTTCAAGCCCGGGCGGACGAAACACGACGCGGTCGAGCAGTACGTCACTCTCTTCTTTGATGGCGTGCTCGCCGAGGCGCATCACGGCGATGTCAATCGCCTCCTCGGCCGCACCCGGCTGGTGCGGAGCGCCTACCTCTTCTACATCCGCCAGTGCATTCCCCTCAAGCAGCAAGAGCAGGCGTTGCGCGAGGACGAGCGCGTGGAGATGCTCGCGCAACCAGAAAGGAAGCTTTAACTCATGGCAACGATCCTTCCAACACTTGACGGGTATGCCGAGCGTCGTCTGCTCGTCCCCACCTACCAGAACTTCCCACTCGGGCGCTACACGACCTTAGTTATCGTGCGACTCACGGAGTCGGAAACGATTTTTCGCACGGAGGGCAGCGGTGAAGGTCTGGTCAAAGAGACCGTACGGGCCGGACGTACCCGCGCCGAGGTGATCCGCCGCGTGGTTATGAGCAAGCGGAAGCAGACGGCGGTCGAGCGACGTGCAGGCCGTGAAGTTCTGCGCGAGGTGGAGATGCTGCACGTGAGCCCGAAAACGAAGCTGCCCTGCGCCATCAACACCAATGCTCCTTGCGAACACTGCATCGATTGTCTCCTGTATGGCTTTGCCGTCGGCGGCGGCGGGGCGCAGAAGTCCCGGGTGATGACCAGCGACGCCTTTTCCCTGGATGGCACGGCGCAGGTTCTTGGGAAGCGCACCGGCAATGCCACGTTCGACAACGGCACGATGCGCAATCCGATCACCGGCGCCGCGTCGACCAGCATCTACGAGGAGGAGTACGTCAAGCCGGAAGCTCACTTCCTGGACATGGAGACGTTGAAGGACGTGATGCCAGGTGAACTGGCCTACGTCATCGCCAACATCCTGCGTTCGCCGCCAGACCTCATCAACGAACTGGCCAGAGTTCTTGCAGTGGCTCGGCAAGCAGCGTGAAGACCACGCGATCACCAGAGCGCGCTTCAGCTTTCGCGAGAGCTTCGACCCGCCGGCCGCCCTGATCTACGACCCGCGGCACGACCTGTCCAGCAACGATATCCTCCGCTACGATGCGCTCCACGTCGTCCAAAACTACGAAGCAGAGTGGTTCGACCAACTGGCTGACTGGCAGGCAACGCTCCCGGCAATACTGACGCCCCTTCGCCCGGAGCCGGAAGACCGGCTCTTCTGTGTACTCACCCGGATGCGCCCGCCAGAGCAGCGTCCGACCGTGCGCTTCCGGCTGCATCAGGGTGACATGATCCGATCGGCGTGGGAAGACCGCTACTGCTATCAGGAGGCCGCCGCGTGCGATCTCAATCTGGATGCCGAGGGCGTCCCCCTCCCGCCCGTGCTCATCCGTGCGTTTCGCGACCAGTACGTGCCGTTCTTTGCGGCGCGCGCGGATACCCCACTCGCCGGCAAGTTGCGACAGCTCTGCCGCTCCGAAGGGTGGATTGGGCGGGACCTGGAGGTCACGTTCGTCGACGGTACCGCCCGGAACTATCTCGTGGTCATGGGTAGCGCCATGTTTTTCGCGGCCGCTCGCTTGCGTCCAGCCAGTGCGGCACAGCGGCGGGCCGATGCCTCCCAAGATCCAGGTTGGATTATATGAGCGTACTGCACGGCGTCTCTTCCGTTACACCCGGCGGTGAGGCCGAGTTGTGGGCCTGCACTCTCGACCTCCTCTGGCGATCCGGACCTCGGCCGAGTGGTGACTATCAGCGCCAGGTCCACGCCGCGTTCCTGCGCTGGCTGCAGGCGGTCAATCCTTCCTTGACCGACGAGTTGCACCATCCCAATGCCCTTCGCCCCTTCACCGTCGCCGTGCTCGGGGAGAATGGGCGCCAGCCGGGCCCGACGGTGGCGCTCCGCTGCACCGTGCTCGACCGCCGTGTCTTCCATGCCTTCGTCCAGCGGTGTCTGCCTGGTGGTGGGAGCCCCATCTGGCGGCTCCACGACGCCGAGTTCGCCCTCACGCGCGTGAGCTTCGTGCCTGACAGCAGCGGCTGGACCGGCTGGGCGACCTTCGCTGGCCTGCTCGCTCAGGCCGGCGCTGTGACAGGGATTACAGTAGAATTTGCCACCCCCACCGCCTTCAGCATGGGTGACGGGGTGCAAAGAGCGGCGACCAACGGTGTTGCGACCATCGCTGTGGCGCTGGGCGAGCGCGCCGGGGACAATGGGGGCGCCAGCGAGACGGCAGGCGTCATCAGTCCGAGCCGGGATGATCGGAAACGCATCGAACTCTTTCCGCAGCCCCGTTGGGTATGGGAGAGCTGGGCGCGCAAGTGGAATGCCTTCGCGCCGCCGCCGCTACGGATAGACGGCCGGGCGGTCGCCGATGTCGCCGGCAGGGGTCTGGTGGCGGACTACGAACTCCGAACCGTGACTTTGGACTACGGTCGCTTCCCTCAGAAGGGCTTTACCGGCTGGGTCCGCTACGAGTTTCGTGCCACCACCGAACGAGGGTTGTGGCAACTCAACGCCCTGGCCGACTTCGCCTGCTACGGCGGGACCGGCTACAAGACGGCGCAGGGCATGGGGCAGACGAGGAGGCGACCATGACCGAATTCGAGCTACCGGAGTACCTGCCCATTTCTCACCTCAACGCCTTCCTCTACTGTCCGCGTCGCTTCTGGATCGAGTTCGTCCAGGGCGAGATGGTGCGCAACGAATACGTGCTGGAGGGCCTCCTGCAGCACGAGCGGGTCGATCTCGGCGGCGGAGGCACTGTCGATGGTGAGGCGGTCCTGCGTCGCGTCTACCTCTACTCGGAGCGCCTGCGCATCGCCGGCTTCGCTGATCTGATCGAGGAAGCCCACGGCGTATGGCGGCCGGTGGAGTACAAGCGGGGCCGGATGGGGCGCTGGACCAACGACCACGTCCAGCTCTGCGCCCAGGCGCTCTGCCTGGAGGAGCGCACGGGCCGGCCCGTGCCCGAAGGGGCGATCTTCTACCACGGCAATCGGCGGCGCGAAGCGGTCCCTTTCACGCCGGAACTGCGCGCGCAGACTATGGCCACGCTCACGGCCATGCGGGACCTGCTGGCGGCCGGGCGCATGCCGGACCCGATCGACCGGCCCGCCAAGTGGCGCGACTGCAGCCTCGCGCCCATCTGCCTGCCCCGCGAAGTGCTCGCGCTCAAGGCAATGGGCGCGCCCGCCGTGGCCAGCGCCTGGTCGGCGGAAGGGGACCCGGACCACGAGGTGGATGGGACTTCACGGCGGGAGGAGACTTGATGCCAACGTTGTACCTCACCGAGCCGCGCTCCCTGGTCCGCCTCGACGGAGATTGCTTACAGGTCCAGGTGCCGGAAGACCGTCGTACCGGGCGAGAGAAGCGCACAGTGGAGATCCCGCTGCTCAAGCTCGACGATGTGGTGGTGCTGGGGGAGGTGACGCTGACCGCTTCCGCCATCGGCGCGTTGCTGGAGCGGGCCATCCCCGTCTGTTACCTCGGCGCCCACGGCCAGTACCGGGGCATGCTGCTCCCCGAGCCCTCCCGCCACGTCCACCTGCGCATCGCCCAGCACCGCGCCCACCATGACCCCGCCCAGCGCCTGGCGTTGGCCCGGCGCTTCGTCTCCGGCAAGTTGAGCAACATGCGCACCCTCCTGCTCCGGCAGCAGCGCACGCTCGCGTCGGCGGATCTGTTGCCGGCGGCCGAATCGCTCAAGCGGGGCATCACGGCAGCCGAAGGCGTGGAGAGCGTGCCGAGCCTGCTCGGGGTGGAGGGGGCGGCCTCGGCCGCCTACTTCGGCGTCTTCGCCCATCTCCTGCGGCAGCCGCTCGGCTTCAGTCGCCGCCTCCGGCGCCCGCCGCCGGACCCCGTGAACGCCATGCTCAGCTTCGGCTACGCGCTGCTCACCCAGAAGGTGATCGCGGCCGCCCAGACGGCGGGTCTGGATCCCTACGTCGGCTACCTCCACGCGGCGCAGTACGGGCGGCCGGCGGTCGCCCTAGACCTGATGGAGGAGTTCCGCCCGATCATCGCCGATTCGGTGGTCCTCGCGTGCGTCAATCGGCGGGTCCTCGGGGCGGACCACTTCGTCACGGAGCTGGGCAGCTGTCGCCTCAACGAACCGGGCCGCCGGGCCTTCTTGGAGCAATTCGAGGCCCGGCTCAACCAGGAGATCGAGCATCCGGTCTTCGGGTATCGGGTCACGTACCGGCGCTACTTGGAGTTGCAGGCGCGCCTGCTTGGCAAGGCCCTGCTCGGCGAGACGCCGGCCTACCGGCCGTTCACGGTGCGCTAAGCGGGAGGTAGGGGACGTGCAGCGCGCGGCGAGCGGCGCTCCGGTCGTGGCCGGCTGCCATACCGACACCGAGTTCGTGCTGGTCAGCTACGACATCCCCGATGATCGGCGCCGGGGGCGGGTCCACCGGCTGCTGAGCGGTTTCGGCGCCTGGGTCCAGTACAGCGTCTTCGAGTGTTATCTCACGAAGCGCCAGCAGGTGGAGTTGGCGGCGCGTCTCGCCCGGGAGATCCGGCCGGCGCAGGACCATGTACGCATCTATCGCGTCTGCGCCGCATGCGAGAGTCGCGTGGTAGCGATCGGCGGCGCACCACCCGTGGAAGCGGTGGCCTATGTCGTCTGAGGCGCGGTTGCGCCGCGTTCGCTATACTTCGTACCAGCGCCTCGCCGCGAGGATCGGAGCGCCGACTCGGCCACGCGGGGACGCTCGCAGCCGGGTGATGGACCGGTCGCCTCTGGGGCGCACGCACCTTGACAACCGATACTCTCGCCACGGCGGTTGAAACCGCCGCACCCCAGTGTCTTCAGCGCCGATGCTCGCAATTTTCCGCGTCGCCCCACCACGAGGCATTCTTGCGCGATCCGAAGGCATTCCTGATGGACTGTTCGGGAGCGGTCCGAATGGCAGTTATCCCGAATGAGGGATTGAAACCCGAAGTCGATGCTGCACAGCCGCAACCAGGGCGGCAAGTCCGAATGGCAGTTATCCCGAATGAGGGATTGAAACATGCTGCGGAGGACGCCAGCGACGACGCCCTGGAGGGGTCCGAACAGCAGTTATCCCGAATTAGAGATTGAAACCTCTGGTGCCGCAGTCGCGCGACCCCCGCTACGGCTGGTCCGAATAGCAGTTTCCCGGTTCAAGAGGACCGAGTCGTTTGCTGTCATAGATTATGAGGCGCTCCTTCAACTCTTACAGAACCTCTCTCAAGTCACTGTGACGCCCCATATACTGACGGAAATTAGCAATCTCGCTGGAAGATTACACGGTGACAGGCACCAGGGATTTTTCGAGGTCATGGCGTCCATGCTGGCGGACCCTTCGAGTCGATTTGTAATTGATGAGCAGCACCGGCCAGCGAAACTGATTTGCGCGGAACCTGAGTTTGTTCTGCTGGGCCTTACCGACGCGGGTATACTCCATCGCGCGACCCGCAAGCACTATTTGGTCCTCACTGACGATGCCTCATTGACGCGGTACTTGGCGCGGCGGTACCTTGACTTCATCAACTTCCGCGATCTTCAAACGTATTATGCTTCACCACTACCCTAAAGTTGCCGACCGCACACCCGCCGATAACGACCGTCCCCCAACGCCGCACACCCTGGCTCATGCTCAGGCGCTGGAGCACATCACGGGCCGGTTCCCCGCCGGGTGTCGTGAGATCAGGCCAGAGTTCCAACAGCGGAGCGAGGACGAACGCTCGTTCCCACAGCCGTGGGTGGGGCAACTCAAGTTCCGCATCGGTGCTCACGAGATTGTCATAAAAGAGGAGATCGATATCCAGCGTGCGTGGCCCCCAGCGTAGCGTTCGTTCGCGGCCGTACAAGGCTTCGACCCCCTGACACTGGCGAAGCGCCTCCCTGGCAGGAAGGTCCGTCTGTACTCGTGCCACGCAGTTGAGGAATTCCGGCTGGTCGGTGATTCCCTGCGGCGCGGTGGCGTACAAGGAGGAGACAGCGCGGATGGCCAGGCCACGTGCCTTTAGCGCTCGCAAGGCGTCGCGCAGCGTTGCTTCGCGGTTGCCCAGGTTGCTGCCCAGGCTGAGCCAGAGGTCAGCCATCGGCAACGTCCCCATCGCGCACTACAAGGTCGGTGAAGGCGGCTACACGGCGGGCGGCGGTGACATCGTGCACGCGCAGCAGATTGGCGCCGTTAACAATGGCGAGGGTGTGCGCTGCGGCAGTGCCCCACTGGCGTTCAGCGACCGGTAGCTGGTCGGGCTGCCCGGTGAAGCCTTTGCGGGAGACGCCGGCCAACAGGGGATAGCCCAGCTCACGCAGTTCCGCCAGGCGGCGCAACAACCGGATGCTGTCGGGGGCCAGCAGACCGAAGCCGAAGCCGGGGTCGAGCACAATACACTCCGGCAGCACGCCGACGGCCAGCGCTCGCGCCGCGCTCGCCGCGAGGGCGGCGCGCACCTCGGCGATGAGATCACCGGCATCGGGAGGTCGGGAGTGCGGACGGTTGAACGGGAAGCCGGGGAAACGCATCAGCACGAGTCCGGCCCCAGCCGCCGCCGCGTGGCGAGCGAGCTCGTCGCCCAGTGCTAGCCCGCTGACGTCGTTAACGACACGAGCGCCGGCCGCCAGCGCTTCCGCGGCGACGCGCGGCTTACTGGTGTCAACCGAAACGGGGATCGCCGTCTGGCGGGTGAGTTGCCTGATGACCGGGATGACGCGCGAGAGTTCTTCCTCTTCCGGCACTGGCTGGCTACGCGGCCGGGTGCTTTCACCGCCGATGTCCACCGTGTCGGCGCCATCCGCTACCGCTTGCAGTCCGGCGGCCACCGCGGCGCCGACATGGTGATCCAGTCCATCGCCGGAGAAGGAGTCCGGCGTGACGTTGATGATTGCCATGAGCAGCGTTCGCCGGCCAATCGGCAGCGTCAGGTCCCGGCAGCGCCAGGAGCGCTGGAACGGCTTGCTCAACTGGCCCGAGCGCCTTTGGCGCGCATGCGCTCCAGCACTGCCAGCAGGTCTGTCGGCAATGGCGAGTCGAAGGAGAGCGGCTGCCCGCTGGTGGGCTGGCGTAGCTCCAGATGGTTGGCGTGAAGGAACTGCCGGCGAAGTCCCTGGGCGTGACGCTGCTCGCCGTAGACCTGGTCGCCCACGATGGGGTGCCCAATGGCGCGCAGGTGGACCCGAATCTGGTGAGTGCGGCCGGTCTCCAGGCGTACCGCCAGCAGGGTGTAGCCCGGCAACTCCTCCTGAATGCGCCAGTGCGTGCGTGCGGGGCGGCCGGCAGGCACAATGGCCATGCGCTGGCGGTTCTTGGGATCGCGACCGAGCGGTAAGTCAACGATGCCAGCCTCCTCCTTGGGCCGGCCGGCTACGAGGGCGAGGTAGGCTTTCGTCACCACACCGCGCTTGAACTGCGTCTGGATGTCGGCCAGCGCCATCGGCGTTTTGGCGACCACCAGCAGCCCGGACGTGTCCTTGTCTAGCCGGTGGACAATGCCAGGGCGGAAGGCCAGCCCGGCGTCCGGCAGGCTGCCGGCGTGCGCGAGCAAGCCGTTGACGAGCGTGCCACTGGTGTGCCCGTAGGCGGGGTGGACGACCAGTCCCATCGGCTTATCGACTATCAGCAGGTCGGCGTCCTCGTAGAGGATGTCTAGTGGCATGGCCTCCGGCTGCACCCTTGCTGGTTCGGGCGGCGGCAGCAGCAACTCCACCCGTTCACCGGTATAGACTCGATGACTACGTGTGGTGATGCGCGAACCGGAACGGACGTGGCCCTCCTGGATCAGCCGGCTGGCCTGGCTGCGCGTGACTGCTGGCGCGTAGAAGGCGATGGCCTGGTCTAAGCGCAGGCCGATGCCGCGCTTATCGACGGTGAAGGCCACGTCGTGGCCGGACACAGGAACCGGCGCGAGCGCGATAGCCGTCTCATCATCCAGGTCGTCCTCGGGCAGCGGCGCCGAGCCTACGGCGACTCTACTGCGCGGCGCCGGACGATTGCTGCCCTTGTGGCTGCTTCTTGCCGTTGGGATACTTTGCCTCCTCGATCAGCATACATGGGATGCCGTCCTGGATCGGGTAATGGGCATCGCAAGCACTGCAGATGATCCAGTCGCCTTCAATGCGCACGGGCTGTTTGTCGATCGGGCAGGCCAGAATCTCCACCAGTTCCTTCAGGTCCATGAGCAGCCTTTCCTGTGTGCAACGCGTCAGGTGGAGTATACCGGAACAGCTCGCCCCCGCCGTTGCACAGGCAACCTTCGATGCCGGGAGCGTGCAATACTCTTGCATGTTTGGTATCTACATGTAAAGATTATCTACGTAGGGATCATCGACACTGTCCCTCCCAGTCTGCTCGGAAAGGATCTCCCATGAATGAGCCGGAACCGCAACCGTCGCTCGCGTCAGAGTCACCGCAACGTTTTGACAGGTTCTCGCAGCGTGCCAGGGCCGTTTTCACCCTCGCCCAGGAGGAAGCGGAGCGTTTCAACCATAACTATATCGGTACGGAGCATCTGCTCCTGGGCCTCATCCGCGAGAGCGAGGGGGTAGCCGCCAAGGTGCTTACGGACCTCGGCATCAAGTTGGACAAGGTTCGGAGCGCCATTGAATTCACGGTTGGACGAGGCAGCCAGGCTCCGAGCGGTGAGCGCAGTATGACACCGCGCGCGAAAAGGGTCATCGAGCTGGCGGTGACTGAGGCGCGCGATCTCGGCCATCACTACATCGGTACCGAGCATCTCTTGCTCGGATTGGTGCGCGAAGGCGAAGGCATCGCTGCCGGCACGCTGGAATCGCTGGGCGTGACCTTGAACAAGGTCCGTCGAGCCACACTCCGCGTGCTGAACCAGCAGGGCGCCCTCAGCAGCCGGCGCGCCACCGACAGCGGCCCGACGAAAGACAATGTCGTGACCTGCCGTATCGACGACGATGACCTGGCCGCCATCGACACCTTGATCGAGGCGGGCATCCGCTCCACGCGCAGCGATGCAGCCGCCTGGTTCGTCCACGCCGGCGTCCAGGCGCAAGCCGCCCTCCTGACGCGCGTCAACGACACGGTGAGCCAAATCCGCCGCCTGCGCCAAGACGCGCAAACGATGGCCCAGGAGCACGCGACCGACGATACCGCGCCGCCAGCGGCGGCTACCCCGGCCCCGGAAAGGCCGGCCGAGTAGGCCACGGGGAGGAGCGCGGTCGGGTGGCCGGAAGGTTGCGCGGCGCCGGATGATCGCCTGCCCGTAAACGAGCAGGCTATCCACCCGCTGCGGCGGGTACCCGCAAAGCACCGTAAACGGCGCTACCGGGTCGGTTTCCTGCAGCATCATCGTCCGGCTGCCCGCGGTTACAACCGGTCCCGGCACGCTTCAGTACTCAGTTAGAATCGCCCCATACGGCAATCAGCGTTCTGACTTTGCTGACGATCAGCACCGCCCTCAGGTGCTACTGCCACTGCGCCATATCGCCGCTACCATCCGTTCCTGAGCCTGGCGGGCCCCTTGGCCGTCCGCCTCGTCCTCTCCGACGGTCTCAAGAGGTGAAAAGGCCCCGAGGACGGACACCTCCCTTGCACTTGCTCCCAACCAATGCCACACTATCATCCATCATCGTGCGATGCTTTCTTCGATCGTCGATGCACATTGCGGAAACACGCACACTGCTCTGTGACGGGAACGATGGCGTGCAAAGGAGAGATACCGATGCCCAGTCTTAGCAAAATTGGCGATGGTATGGGACGTGGGGTGGATGATCTGCTAGCCGTTTCGCCCTTGATCCCAGTCGTAGCCGCGCTGGGCACGGTCGTCTCTGTCCTGATTCAGCCTCCAATACACTCTGGCGATGCCACCGCGCTGCCGGATTGGCTGGATCTCGTCTGGGGCCTCGTTGCTGCCGGTATCTTCTGTGTACTGGTTGTGGTCGTCGGCACGTTTGGCGGTAACGTCCCGGCGAAGCGCCGAAACGCTCGCAGCGCCGCCGAGTTACGGGTGCGTCTGGCGGAACTGAAGGATAAGCTCGTTACCATCGACAGGGCAAAGAATGCTCCGGCCGGCACAAAGGTGCTGCTGTCCGTCACCAAGATACAGGACGCCCACGACTTCATCGCCACGGCGCTCGGGCTTCCCCTCTATTCCGAGCCAAGTTCTTTACAGGCGGTCGAGCCACCGGATCCCCCCCCGGACTACCCGGCGCTCTTTGATCGACTTCATGAGGCGGAGGCGGCCATCATCGCGGTGGAACCGGTGACCGATGTGCTGGGCGATGCCCAGTACGATCACCTGCGCCTGACGGGTTCCAGCATCGACAACGCCGCCGAGCTGCAACGCGACATTGAGACGGCGATTGCCGCCCTGGTGGCGGCGAAGCAACTCAGCGCCAACGCGCTCACGTACGTCACGAGCCCCGCCGGGGTATCCGAGCAGACGTCCAACAGGACCGCGCCGGCGGGATCGGCGGCCAACACCGCCTCCGCTGGTCCACCGACGTCTGGCTCTCCGTCCAGCAGCGCTGCCAAGCCCACCGTATCGGTGGTTTCCAGCACCACGTCAGCGGGAGGATCCAACGCGCAGTCGAGAGGCGCGCCGCCGATCTCCGCGGCTGGGAAAAGCGGCTTCGTCTCGTCGCGGCAATCGCGCCGGTCATCCTGCTGTGTTGGGGGGTCTTCAACCTCGTGGTGATCGCCAGCAATGCCGTGATTCGCGCCTGCAGCGGGTGGATCATCGGCCCAGCCGCTGGACGACAGACGTCTCCATCAGACACCGACGAGGCTGACCGCGCCGTGGCGAACGCCCGGACAAGCTTGCGGACGGTCAGAATCGCGATCGAGCAGTATCGCAATGATCGCCATGTCGGGCTGCGCCGGTTGGCGGGTCAGCTCCTGATGATCGGGTTCTCTGCTGCTCTCGCGACGCTGCTCCTGCTGGCGACGGTCATCGCGGCAAGTGCGCCACGATCGGCCCTTGTCGGCGCGGCCGCCGTCTACGTCGTGGGCGCGGGCGTCGGGCTCTTCTCCCGCTTGTATACCGGCAGTGCGGCCGTAACGGCCATCGAAGATTACGGCCTGACGAACGCGCGCGTGCTGATTACGCCGGTGGTCTCGGGGATCGCCGCCGTAATCGGCGTGTTGCTGACGGGCTATGTCACCGTCAGCTTCAACCCGATGTCCTATCACGTCGCGGCCATGACCCCTAACAGCACCCCTACCAGCACCGCTGTCAGCCCTGCCGCAACGACCGGCAGAGCCGGCAGCGCCGGGACGGCCGCCGCTACATCGACAAGCAGTTCGCAGGGTGGGAGCCTCGCATTACGCCCGCTCTCCGAGATGTACGACCTGTCGCTGTACCCGTTTGATCTGGTGATCGCCGCCATCTTCGGCTTCGCTCCGAAGTTGGTACTCGATAACTTGCAGCAACAAGCCGACAAATATAAGAGCGAGTTGCAGAGTAGCCAGCCCTCCGATGGCGGCGCGAAGACTCCTGCGAAGCCGTGAACGTAGTGTCCCGTCGTCGTTGGGTGCAGGGGTCCACCGCAGCGGGCGCCCAGGTGCGGCCCTTGTCTTTAGGCCTCCGCCCTGAAGACAAGGTACCAGGCTAACAGCGCAACGCCGACGACGATGCTGCTATCGGCGACGTTAAAGAGCGGCCAGATGTGCTGCCCGATGTGGGCTTCGATAAAGTCGACCACGTAGCCCTGGCGCAGGCGGTCGATCAGGTTGCTCAGCGCGCCGCCGAGGATCATCCCCATGCTGATGCGCAAGAGCAGCACGTTGCGTGGGAGGTAGCGCATGAACGTCACCACGACCCCCGCGATGACGACGGGGATGAGCAGCGACAGGACCCTCTGCTGGTTGAAGAGGCTAAAGGCAACGCCGGTGTTGCGCACGTAGACAAAGGCCAGAAAGGGCGTGAACACCTTGATGGTGGTTTCCGGCTGGTTGTTGGCAGCCTGGACGATGAGCGCCTTGGTGATTTGATCGGCAACCAGCACCACCAGGCCGGTGAGCCAGGGCGTGAGCGTCCCCGCTAGCGGGCGTTCGGTCGTTGCCGTCTCCACCCGTTAGCCTTCACCTTCCTGGCGCTGCTGGCGAGAGCGCAAGAATCGCTCCAGTTCTGCCACCAGGTCGGCGCCACTCGGCAGGGGCGATTCCTGGGCGGCCGGCAGCGCGGGCGTCGTCTGCAGGTCGATTTGCTCTTCCAGGCTGCGCACCATGGCCGCTACCTGGGGGTTGGCGCGCAGAGCGCCGTTGACCTTCTCTTCGAAGGTGCGGGCGTCTTGCTCCAGTGAGGCCAGATCGAGGGGCAGGTCAAGCACTTTCGCCAGCGCCTGCAAGACGGCGTGCATCACCCGCGGGTTGGGGTTGGCCGAGATGTAGTGCGGCACAGCGCCCCAGATGCTGGCGGAAATGCCGCCGCGCTGCCGGCAGAAGTCCTGCACCACGCTGAGGATACTGGTCGGTCCCTGATAGCCGGAGGCAGGCACGCCGGCGGCCAGCAGGCGGGAGCGCATGCGCCGGTCGTTGGCACTACCACTCAGGCGGGGCGGCCGCGTGTGCGGCACGTCCTGCAACAACGACCCCAGGCCAACCACCGTCGTGACGCCGACCTGCTCGGCCAGGTCCAGGAACAACGTCGTGAAGCGCCGCCAGCGCAGTTGCGGTTCGGCCCCGAGGAAGATGACCAATGGTCGCTCGGCAGTTGTACCGCTGAGCACAAACCACTCGTTCGCCGGCCAGGCCAGGTGGCGCAGGCCGCGACTATCCAATGTCACTTCTGGCCGCGTGCTGCTGAAATCGTAGTACTCTTCCGGGTCGAGCGTGGCGAAGCGGCGCGAACTCCACTGGCTGAGCAGCCAGCGGCCGGCCGACGTGGCGACGGAACCGGCGTCGCTCCAGCCGCTGAAGGCGGCGACCAGAATCGCGTTCTGCAGTTGGGGTGGGCTTTCGAGCGTCAACTCGTCCATCGGTGCTCCCCATTACTGGACGTAGCCTGGCGGCAACTGGTCCCGCGCTTTGCTACCGTGCGGACCGTTTCGCTGCCTGCCAGGCGCATACGTGATGCCATGCTGGGTAGCCTACCACGTCGGCAAAAGACGGGCAGAGCCGCGACTGCGGTCTGCGGCCCAAAGACAGGACTGCGGTCCTGGGGACGGTCCTCTGCACGGCAGTGCTGTCCTTGGGCCGCAGACCGCAGTCGCGGCTCTGTCACTCCCCGCAGTCGCGGCTCTGTTTCAGTCCCCACCCAACGCCGCATTATCAATCAAACGAGTAGCGCCGATACGGCAGGCGATCACCACCAGCGTGTCGTCTGCCGGCTGGAACACCGGCTGGAAGGTGGCCGGGTCAGCCAGATCGACGTAGTCGAGGGCTGCCAGCGGCTCGCGGGCGAACTCCTCCTGCAGTCGGCGCAGGAGCGCTGCAGCGTCGCGCGTGCCGGCGGCGTACTGTGCCTGCGCGTTGGCGAGGGCTCGCGAGAGAACCGTGGCCGCCCGGCGCTCCGGCCCGGAAAGGTAGACATTCCTGCTGCTCAAGGCCAGGCCGTCCGTCTCGCGCACCGTCGGCACGGCGCTGATATTCGTGGGGATGTTGAGGTCCGCCACCACGCGCCGGACCACGGCCAGTTGCTGGGCGTCTTTCTGACCGAAGTAGGCGGCGTCCGGCCTCACCAGCAGCAGGAGCTTGGCGACAATGGTGGCGACACCGCGGAAGTGGCCGGGACGACGTTCCGCTTCGAGTCGTTCCGCCGGGGGACCTTCGACGTTGACCCAGGTGGCGAAGCCCGGCGGATATAGCTCCGTCGCTTCCGGGGCGAAGACCACATCGACACCGGCGGGTTCCAGCAGCGCGAGGTCCGCTTCGAATGGACGCGGGTAGCGCGAGATATCTTCGTGTGGCCCGAACTGGCTCGAGTTGACGAACACGCTGACCGCTGTCGAGCGGTTGGCGGCGATGCTGGCCGTTACCAGCGCCATGTGCCCGGCATGGAGCGCACCCATCGTCGGCACGAGGCCCAGTGGCCGGGGCAAGCCGGCCAGCGCGTCCTGCAACGTGTTGATGGATTGACAGACCTGCATGTGGTATCGCCCTTCCCGCTCATGGGTCATGCGCCGGATTGTGTATGATTCCTGAAACTATACGTCCAGAACGTCGGTCATAGCGCGAGCGTCGCGGCTGCCGGCGGGAAAAGGAGCAAGGCATGGCCAGGAGTCGCGGCGATCATCCCAACGTGATCGTCTTCTTCACCGATCAACAGCGCTGGGACACGACCGGGGTCCACGGCAACCCGCTGGGGTTAACACCCAACTTCGATCGGGTGGCGCAGTGGGGCACCCATGCCTACTATTCCTGCACCTGCCAGCCCGTCTGCGCGCCGGCCCGCGCCGCCCTGCAAACCGGCCTCTATCAGACGCGGACCGGTTGCTATCGCAACGGCATACCGCTGCCTGACGATGCTCGCACGCTGGCTCACTACTTCCGTGATGGAGGGTACGAGACCGGCTACATCGGCAAGTGGCACCTGGGAGGGGAGGAACCGGTAACGGAGCCGCACCGCGGCGGCTACCAGTACTGGCTAGGCTCCAACGCGCTGGAGATGACTTCCGATTCCTACGACACCAACATGTACGACAACGACAACCAACCGGTGAAGCTGCCCGGCTATCGAGTCGATGCCCTGACCGACGCCGCCATCCGCTACGTCGACCGGCATCAGGAGCACCCGTTCTACCTGTTCGTGTCCCACATCGAGCCGCACCACCAGAACCATATCGACGACTATCCGCCGCCGGATGGCTACCGGGAGACCTATGCCGGCCGCTGGACGCCGCCCGACCTGGCGGCGCTGGGCGGCTCGACGCAGCGCCATCTGGCCGGCTACTTCGGCCAGGTCAA
>DHIZ01000410.1:0-812 GCA_002404055.1 Chloroflexi bacterium UBA4733 | reverse complement strand
AGCGACAACACGATTGTGCTCTTCACCTCCGATCACGGGTCGCACTTTCGCACGCGCAACGGCGAATACAAGCGCTCCTGTCACGAAAGCTCCATCCGCGTCCCCACGGCGCTCTGCGGTCCTGGTTTCGATCAGGGCGGCCGGCTCGGCCAGCTCGTCAGCCTGATTGATCTGCCGCCGACCCTGCTGGATGCCGCCGGCCTGCCTGTACCCGACAATATGGATGGCCACAGCATCCTGCCACTCACGCGCGGCGAGACGGCCGACTGGCCCGACGACCTGTTCATCCAGATCAGCGAGGCGCAGGTCGGGCGGGCCATCCGCACCCATCGCTGGAAGTACTCCGTCAAAGCGCCGGATGGCGAGGGCGGTCGGCAAATCGGCTCGGATATCTATGCCGAGGAGTACCTCTACGACCTGCAGGCCGACCCCTACGAACTGATGAACCTCATTGGGCTGGCGTCACACGCGGAGGTGACGCGTGTGATGCAGGAGCGCCTGCTGCGCCGCATGGCGGCTGCCGGGGAGCAGGCTCCAACCATAACGCCGGCGCCATCGCGACCCGGCGGGCAACGGCGCGTCACAGCGGCGGAGGCACAGGGGTAAGGGCGTGGATCCGAGAAGGTCGGCGCGCCGTTTCTGAGCGGCAGCCCTGGGTGCGTTCAGGTGACGGGCGGGTGGGCGCTGAGGTGAACAGGTCGGGAAATGGAAAGGGAGGCGCGACACGCACACCCGCTACCATTCAGAATACGGCAGGATCGCGCGGGCGTCAACAATTGGCGAATCTCAAAGTGCGCCACAGATTATCGCGC
>DHIZ01000138.1:3698-9735 GCA_002404055.1 Chloroflexi bacterium UBA4733 | reverse complement strand
GAGCGTGTCGGTGCGCCTCTTCCCGCTGAGTCGCCCGCCGTTGCACCTCTCAATCCGGCCGCCGTTTGGCATCACTGCCGATGTAATCGCGGCGGTGATGGGGTAGCGACTGGAGCGAGGCACGGTCGCAAGCTTTTTCTTTGCCTGGCTGAACCCGCCGGACGCTTCGGCGGAGGAACTGAAGCGGCGCACGCTCACCAACCTGTACAACCAGCGCCCCACCTGGCTCGACCTGGCCCACCGCACTCTGGATCACGCCGTACACGACGCCTACGGCTGGACGCACGAGCTGAGCGATGCAGGCATCCTGGGTCGGTTGCTGGCGCTGAACCTGGAGCGCGCGGCGGCCTCGGCAGCCGCCGAGACGGGGTAGCCGGTCCCTCCCGCAGGTACGTGGCGCCATCGGCGTACCCTCGGTTGGCCCGCCTCAGGGTTTCGCCCTGGCGAACAGCGAAGCGGTCATTTCCGTCGCGACGAACAATCGCTCCTTTGCGCCCGCAAGGACGACGTGCGCCACTATCTGGGGGGCGACCAGGCTTCTGCATCATCACAACCGGCGCCGTGTTGTGGCCGACAGGCTCAGGCGGCGTCTGATGCGAGATCATAGATGCGGATCGCCACGGTGCGGCCGGTCGCCGGCGCCTGTTGATGCAGCCGGTCCATCCGCAGCGCCACGGCGGCGCCGTAGTAGCGCTCGCCACATTGGCGGCAGACGTCGGCAGGGACATGCTCGAACAGCACCATGTCGTCGCCCCACCAGTGCTGCGCCATCACCTGCTGACGCACCGTCTCGCCGCCGCAAATGAAGCAGTCGGTCACCAGCCGTTCTTCCACTCCAGCATTCCTTTCAGCGATTGCGCGTTTGCGGATCGCGCCATTTCGGCATCGTCGGCTCGTACACCGTCACGATCACCAGATTGCCGGTCCGGCTGTACCCCACGACAGCGTGCAAGGGACGACCACCCCGAGTGTGCCCGAGCAGGAGGGCCGAAGGCCCGCGGCCCGTGAAGGGATATTCCTCAAGTAGCTCCCCTCTGTTCAGCATCTCCACGAGGTCCTCAGCACCCACCTGCCAGCCACCGGCAGCCTGTTGCGCATGCGCGCTCCATGCCCAGCGTCCTTCCAGCAGCAGGGACCGCACAGCATCGATCATTACGGGCGCCATCGTCAGGCGCTTCTCCTCGCCCTCACAACCCCCTGCTTTACTCCAGCATAGCATCAGCACCATGGCCTGAACTGTCCGGGACCATGCCGGAGACGACCACGCCGAGCGACCCGTGGACACGGAGCCGGCGAATGCCGCCGTTGCTCACCAACCTCTCCAACCAGCGCCTCACCTGGCTCGCCGAGGTCGAGTGCAAGCTCGACCTCGCAGTGCTCGACGCCTACGGCTGGCCGCACGAGCTGAGCGATGAGGAGATGCTGGGTCGGCTGCTGACGCTGAACCTGGAGCGCGCGGGGGTGTCAGTTGCCGGCCTGGACTAGCCGGCCCAGCCAGCACGTACGCCCAGTCGGCGGCGCAGCCCGGGTCAGCGTGCTGCCGCTGCTCAACACTGCTCAGCCATGCCACCGATCGTCCCGGCGCAAGAGCAATAGATGCAGCCAGCGTTTTGAAAAAGGGCTTGGGAATCAGCGGGGCATAGCTTGGGCGGTGCTGAGACAGCATACGGGCGAGTGACGGCCGCTCGGAGCGCAAAGACCGTCATTCGCGCTCCAAAGACGGGACCCAGCGCCACAGAAGGTTGAGCCAGGGCCGTGAGGCTGCCCGAAGGAGTGCAGGGGTGTCGGCGACCGCACGCTTCGGCCGCCGTTGACCACCAGGTGATCGAGGAGCTGGGTATTCACTGTCCGGCGAAACTCGTATTCGCGCCGGTGGATTTTGAGAGTCAAACGCTGCGCGAGGGCCTGGAGGCCCTCGGCTTCGACTTCGCCGCACCCGCGGTCTTCTCTTGGATCGGCGTGACGACGTACTTAACCCTCGCTGCGATTCGAGCGACGCTCGCCACGGTTGCGGCATGCCCAGCCGGCACCCGCATCGTGCTGACATACAACCAGCCACGCGCGGCCCTGCAACGACTGGGGCTGGGCGTGGAAACTGCCGTGGCCGGCATGGTCACCGAGCTGGGCGAGCCTTTCATCAGCCTGTTTGAGCCTGCCGAGATCGAGCAACTGCTGCGTCAGCTTGGGTTCGACGGGATCGAACACTTCGGACCCGATGAGGCGATTCGCACCTATTTCGCCGGCCGCAACGACGTTCGCTTCGGTGGCGCCCAACGATTGGTCGTGGCGACCGTCGCGTAGGCTTGCCCCGATCGCCCCACCAGCGCGGTTGACGCCGCTCCGACCGGCAGCACCACCGGCTGCCCCTTGGTCACGCCCAGCGCTCATCGTGGTGCTTGCTCCCCTTGCCAAAACCGTTGGGATCGGTGTCCTGAGCCGCTGCGCACTCACCCAGGCCAATCCGCATTCGCCGTGATGCCCTATACTCAGGCCAACGCCCATGCAGCGACGCCGTGCAGGAGGCAATCCATGACCCGCCTCTACCCCATCGGCCTCCAACTCGTCGGCAAACACTGTCTGGTCGTCGGAGCCGGGGCGGTCGCGGAGCGCAGGATCGCATCACTGATTGCCGCTGGTGGTCTCATCCATGTCGTCGCGCCGGAAGCAAGCCTGGCCATCCGGAACCTGGCGCGGGAGGGCCAACTCACCTGGAGCGCCCGGCCAGCATCATCCGACGATCTCAGAGGATGCCTGTTGGCCATCCTCTGCAGCGACGATCGTGCGACCAATCACCATCTGGCGAAAGAAGCAGAACGGCGCGGCGTGCTGGTAAACGTCGCCGACGCGCCGGAGGAAGGAAACGTCGTCAGCCCGGCCCTCCTAGACCGCGACGATCTGCTGATCGCCATCTGGAGCGGCGGCGGCGGGCCGGTAGTGAGCCAACTGGTACGCGACCGCATCGCTGGTTGTGTCGGTGACGAGTGGGGGACGCTCTCCCGCGTCGTCGCGCGCTGTCGGGTGGAGATCAACCGCTCGTTGCCCGCCGCTCAGCGTGCCGCCTTCTGGCGGGAAGCGATCGATGAGGTGCTTCTGGAATTGCTGCGCCGCGGCGATGAAGCCGGCGCCGAGGCCGTATTGCGTGTGAAGGCGGGAACCCTCCATTAACCGGACCTGGGCGCCAGTTGCTACCATAGAGGGCAGCAGTATGCTGAACATTCCTTCAAACTGGAAAGGAACATCGGAATGATCGCAAAGACATTGCTCGGCGAGATGACGCGCGAGCAGGTCCGGCTGGCAGCGCCGGAGACGACCCTCGTCATCCCGGTGGCCGCCATCGAACAGCACGGACCTGACCTACCGGTCATGGTCGACGTGATCGCCTGTGAAACTGTCGCCCACCGTGCGGCAGTAACAGCCGGACAAACGGTCTCCGTCACGGTGGCGCCGATGGTTGCCTACGGCTATTCGCCCCACCACTTTCCCTATGCAGGCGTGTTCTCGCTGAAAGCGGAGACGCTGCTGGCGGTGCTGCGCGAGTTGGGTGAGTCGGCCGTCCGCTCCGGCTTTCGTCGCATCTTCTTCCTCAACGGCCATGGCGGCAATGATGAACTGATCCGGCTGGCAGCACGCGAGGTCAGCAATACCCACGCCTGCCTGGCCGGCGCCGCTTCTTACTGGAGCCTGGCCATGCCGGCACTGCGCCAACTGGCGAGCGTCGAGGGCTGGCGTATTCCCGGCCACGCCGGCGACTTCGAGGCGTCGCTGATCCATGCGGTCCGCCCGGACCTGGTCGATACCGCACACCCGGCGCCCGCCAAAGGAACGCCCCTCGGCCCCGTACCGGACACCACCGTTGCCATGTTCATGCAGCGAGACCACAGCATGCAGCGCATCGACGGCTATACCGACCGTTCCGGCCAGGCATCGCGCGAGATGGGCCAGATGTTGCTGGACGTGGTGCAGGTGGAGGTGGCCAAGGCGCTGGTGCAGTTTCATCAGGCGCTGAGCCAGGACCAGTGAGCGGTGTCACGGCAGGTGACCACGGGTGGAGCCAGGAGATAAATCTCCTGGCTCCCGGCGGTATTACGGCTTCGATTTCGCCAACAGCCAGGTTTCCGGGCGGGAGTGGCGCCGGATCGCACGGACTGATAGGGCAAACGGCCTATGATGAACAACGCTGCGGGCTACCAGCGAACCACCACGCCTGGTGCGCAGGTACAGGTGCAGCTTCGTCCCGCCGCGAGTACGCAACTGGGCGCTATCCTGGCCGCCGGCTTCGGCCGCGATAGCGGCGGGGTACCCGGCAGCAAGCCCATGCGCATCCTCGGGCGGTATGCCATCGTGCTCGTGGTTGACGGCAGCGTCCGTTATCAGGACGCCAACGGGCTGGACCGGATCGTTAAGGCGGGACACCTGATCCTGATCTTCCCCCACCTGGCTCACCGCTATGAGCCGGAACAAGGAGCGGAATGGACGCACTTCTGGCTCGTCTTTGAGGGTCCCAGCTTCGATCTCTGGCAGGAAAACGGTCTGGTCAGTCCGCTACTGCCGATCCACCGCGCCGAGCCTATCGACTACTGGCTGCGCCGCTTCGAAGCGGTCCTCGGCGCGCGCCGGCAGCCCGGCATCGCGCCACCGCTCGTCGAAGTGTGCCGGTTGCAGCTCGCCCTGGCGGAGTTGCTGGCGGCGGGCGGGCCAACACCACACGGCGAAGACGCGGGCTGGGTAGCAAGCGCCTGCGCTCTATTGGAAGCAGATCTTTCTGGTGATCTCGACCTGACCAAGCTAGCGCACGATCTGGGCATGAGTTACGATGGTTTTCGCAAGCAGTTTACGCGTAGCGTCGGGCAACCGCCGAGCCGCTATCGCATGACCCGGCGCATCGAGCGAGCTTGCGAAATGACGCTGGAAGGCAACCTCACTCATCGCCGGATTGCCGAGTTGCTCGGCTTCCACGACGAGTTCCATTTCTCCCGACGCTTCAAACAGCTGACCGGCTGGTCCCCGCGGGACTACCGGCACACCGTCATGCCGGTGGGACGATAGCCGGGCGGCCAAAACGTGCAAGTTTTTGGGCCGCTGTGTCCATTCCCTTCCCTCCGTTGCACGCCTACACTGCACAGGCAAGGAGGCACCGACCATGCCAGCACTCGCTCCCCTCAAGTTGACGGCTTTTCAGCACGAGATCGATACCAGCCCCGAGTCCTTCGGCGAACTGCGCCGCTCGATGGACCTGATCGGCGACGCAGACGCCCTGCGGGAGCGCATGCGGGAGGACGGCTACCTGTATCTGCCTGGCTATTTCCAGCGGGAGGCGGTGCTGGCCGCCCGGCGCGGCCTGACCGACGCGCTGGCGGAGGAAGGCATCCTGGATCCGGACTTTCCGTCACTGGAGGCCGTCCCGGCAGCGCAGCGCCGTCCCGGCAAACGGGGAATAGGGGACAACCTCGCCCGCACCGTGGCGCCGCTGCAACAGTTGCTCTACACCGGCCGCATGCTGGAGTTCTACCGCCACTTCCTGGGGGGCGATGTCCTGCACTTCAAGTACACCTGGCTGCGCGTGCGCCGACCGGGACCGGCGGCAGCGCCCCACTACGACATCGTCTTTATGGGGCGCGGCACACCGAACGTCTACACGGCGTGGACGCCGCTGGGCGACATTCCGGTGCAGATGGGCGGGCTCATGATCCTCGAGGGCTCGCACCGACTGGAACACCTCAGGAGCACCTATGGGCAGCGTGATGTCGATACCTACTGTGCCAATCGGGCCAACGCCGAACCCTGGGCCTCCAATCAAAAGCGCTGGAGTGGCCATCTGTCCAAGAACGCGGTACGGCTCCGCAACACGCTGGGCGGGCGCTGGCTCACGACCGACTTTCAGATGGGGGACCTGCTGACCTTCAGCATGTTCACGCTGCACGCCAGCCTCGACAATCAGACCGACCGGCTCCGCATCTCCACCGACACGCGCTATCAACTGGCCTCCGAGCCGGCCGACGAGCGTTGGTCAGGCGAAGAGCCGATTGGCCATGGCCTG
>DHIZ01000138.1:3099-3652 GCA_002404055.1 Chloroflexi bacterium UBA4733 | reverse complement strand
CGCCGGCCGGCGAGGCCGCATCTGCTGAAGCCGCGGAAGGGGAGCGCCAGCGGGGAATAGCGCGTGGACGCTGGATCAGCCGATCCAACTATCTCCCCGTCGCTCGGGCGGGGTGCTGATCTGGTCCCGCCTCGTCGTCGGCTGGATGTGGATGAGCAGAAGCGGAGGTGATGGCGCCCGAAGGGTGCGGATGACGATGCCCGCGTCAGTCAGCGCGACCAGACTTGGGGCGGTTCTGCTGGCCTGTGGTCAGCGGACGATAGATAGCAGCCAATGGAAAGGACGATCCTCATGGGTCACTCGATTACACGGCGGCAAGCAATGCAGAGCATGTTCCTGTTAGGATCGGCTGCGGGATTGCTCGCCGCCTGTGGAGGCTCGACGATGGCGGCGACCAGCAACTCAAGCGCAAACGTGGCGTCCCTGAGCAGCGCAGCCGCACCGACCACTTCCGCCAGCAGCGCCAAAGCCGTAGCAGCGTCAAGCACGGTCGCGACCGTGGCCCCGACGACCGCCCAGAGCACCTCGGCGCGAGCCACCACCTCGGCGCCGG
>DHIZ01000138.1:0-3060 GCA_002404055.1 Chloroflexi bacterium UBA4733 | reverse complement strand
CGCCGGCCGCGAGCAGCGCCTCGGTAAAGCCCGCCGCCGCCGGCGTCAAGATCACCTGGTGGAGCGGCTGGGGCAGCGGCGGCCTGGCGGCGAAGAGCTTCGACGTGGTGGCTGGCGCCGCCAACAAGGCGGACCTGGGCTTCCAGGTGGAGCACACCGTGCCGCCGGGCGACGTGGCCAAGAAGCTCACCGTCGCCATCGCCGCCGGGACACCGCCGGACGTGGAGGCGGGCAACCTTTCCTACCCGGAGTTCTGGGCCAGCGGCCAGGCAATCGCCCTGGATAGCTACCTGGCGAAGAGCCAGACGCTCAAGAAGAGCGACCTCCTTGCTGCGTCCTGGACGTTTGGCAGCTACCAGGGCCACACCTACGGTGTGCCCGCGCTGGAGAGCTTTGTGCGCTGGGGCCTGGTGGTGAACGCCGACCTGCTCGCCAAGCGCGGACTCGACGGCGCCGCGCTGCCCAACAATTGGAGCGATCTGCTCGACTGGCACAAGAAGCTGACCGTGGTTGACCCGGCATCGAAGGCCATCACGCAACTGGGCATCGATCCGCTCGACGCAATGGGCGGCTCGATGTCGGGCGGAGACCCGTTTTTCTGGGGTCCCTCCTCCGGTCTTGGCACGGGGTATTACGATGAGAAGGCCGCCAAGTTCAACCTCGTCAATTCCCAGTTGGAGGATGCGCTGGCGGCCATCAAGAGCTTCTACGACGCCGCCGGCGGCTACGCTGCGGTGCAGACCTTCCGCAAGACGAACGGCGAGTGGACCGGCGCGAAGTCGGGCATTGTTATGGGCACCCAGGCGATGCAAATCAACAGCTACTGGACCATCGGCTCCGTCACCCAGCTTGCCCCGACCAAGCGTTACGTTTACGGCTGGCCGCCGACGTCGCCCGACCGCAAGGGCAAGAAAATCCAGTCCACCGGTGGACACTTCGCTGTTCTTCCCAAGGGATCGCCGCACCCGGATCAGGCCTTCGCCTTCGCGGAGTACCTCACCAGCGAGGCGGTCGAGCAGATCATCTTCGACGGGCCGGGTTGGCTCGGCGCTCGCAAGTCCTTCCTGGCCAAAGTCGACGTCAAGCAGCACCCTGGACTCGATTTCTTCATCCAGTCGGCGACCACCGCCGACGAGCTCTGGGGCGATCCGGTCGATCCCATCGAGGGCTTCTTCGCGGACACATGGGCCGCGCAGGCCGTCAAGGTGTTCCAGGGAACCCAGACCCCGCAGGACGCGCTCCAGCAGATGCAGCAGCTCTCCACTGTTCAGCTCGCCAAGCAGCTCGGGAAGTAACCACAATGAGAGCCATGCAGCGACTGTCCACCACGATGCCGGTGCGCACCATTCACGTTGGCGTGGGCGGTCGGGGCCGCTGGCCGGTGGAGGTGCTTAGCGACGATCCCCACTTCCAGCCGGTGGCGCTGGTGGATGTCGTCCCCGCCAACCTGGCCTGGGCGCGGGAGCGCAGTGGCCTGCCGGAGGCGGCCTGTTTCGGCGACATCGCCGCAGCGATACGGCACGTGGAGGCTGAGGCGCTGGTGATCGCCACGCCGACACGCACCCACGCTACCTTCTGTCGCGCCGGCTTTGCCGCCGGCAAACACGTGCTGGTGGAGAAGGGCATGACGCTCGACTGGCTGGACGCTCAGGCCCTGGTGCGTGAGGCGGAGCAGGCGGGCGTGGCCTTTTGCGTCAGCCAGAACTATCGTTACCAGAGCGAGGTGGTCACGCTGCAGCAAGCGCTGGCATCCGGCAAGTACGGCACACCGCACCTGATCGACCTGATCTGCCACCGTCACCGCCCTGAGCCGCGCACGCTCGACTATCCGGGCGCGATGGTCTGGGATATGGGCTGCCATCATTTCGACAACCTGGTCAGCCTGTTCGGTCCGGTGGCCGAGGCGACTGCTGTGACGCACAACGCTCCCTGGTCGGCCTATAAGGACGATGCCGGCATCAGTGCAGTGCTGCAGTTCGAGGCCGGGCCGGTGTGTACCTACGAGCTGACGCATCAGGCCACCATCTCGGAGTATCGCTGGCTGGTGCAGAGTGAAGCCGGGGCGCTGCGCGTGGTCGGCAACGGCAAGTGGGAGTGGATGCCGCGTGGCGAGTTGCGCCAGTTCGCCGGCCATGGTGCGCCGGAGGAGTTGCCGTCTGTACCGATGCCGCGTAGCGAGCAAAGTATCGTTGACGACTGGCATACCTACATCCGGGAAGGCAAGGAGCCGGGAATCAGCGGGCGCCATAATCTGGAAACGCTGGCGGTCTGCGAGATGACGCTACGCGCAGCAGCGCTACGGCGTACTGTGACGCGGACGGAGGTGTCGGCATGAGCAACGCCGCAACTGGCGCTGGTGCCCCGCTGGAAGTGATTGAAGAGGAGTTGCGCTGGAAGTTTCGTCACCAGGGGCGTCTGTTGCTCGCCTATAACCGTGGCCACGTCAAATGGGGCGACTTCTACAAGAGCAAGCCCGACTGGTACCCGGTCCTCACGCCGAGTGGCCGGGAAGTGACCATCTCCTCCGCTTTCCGCTACAACCACCACCACTCGATCTGGATCGGCCACGGCAACGTCAATGGCGTCAACGTCTTTCACGACAACAATCCCACGCGGCCCAACCTGGGCGATATCGTCCTGGAGCGAGCCGAGCTACGCGTCGAACCGCGTGGCGCGACGCTGGACACCACGAACGGCTGGATTGCCAAGGACGGTCGCCGCTTGCTCACGGAGGTACGCCGTTTCACCGTCCGCCCGGACCTGCTCAACGGTCAGGCCCATGCGCTGGACGTGGACTCGGAGCTTATCGCCAGCGAAGGGGCGGTCCTGCTCGCCAGGGAGACGCACTCCTATCTGGGGGTGCGCGTGGCCGACAGCATCGACGTGGAGGACGGCGGACGGGCGGTCAACAGCAACGGCGACGAGAACGAGGAAGGGGCGATGGGCAAGGCAGCGTCCTGGCTGGACTATAGCGGTCAGGTTGCCGGCCAGGCGGCCGGAATCACGATCATGCAGCATCCATCCAATCCAGCCACGCCGTTCTTCTGCCGCAACTACGGC
>DHIZ01000037.1 GCA_002404055.1 Chloroflexi bacterium UBA4733 | reverse complement strand
ATCCTCGTCCATCCCCGAACCCTACCGCTACCTTGCCCATTTGTCAAAGTTATTTCGTGACGGGTCCTAACAGGGGACGCCGAGACACCCGAACCGTTGCCGGACCTGGCTCTTCACCTTGTTGCGACCGCTAGGCGGCGCGCTTTGGAAAACGTTCTCGCCGAGGCGCAGCGATGAGTGTAAGTCCAAGTCAAGCTGCCGCCTGGGGCAGCTTGTGGCAAGACCTGCTCCCCGCCGCTGCTGCTCGCCGCGCCCAGGAGGCGCAACCACAACCCGATCGAGCGCCGACATTGTGCCGGCGCGTAGAAGACGTGACCGTCCGCACCTGCCCTCAGAAAGCTAGCGGACGGCCCGGAGGAGAGGCTCTACATGAACCCCAGAACTATAGTACCCGAAGCCGCGCGGCGACGCTATAACGCGGCTCCGGTGCTGTGTATGGCCTTCGTCCGCGTCGACGCTGGCGGCCGCGTCGAACTGCTGCGGCCGGCGCTCAGCGAACGCGAGTGGCAGGCAGGCAGCGACGAAGCGCGGAGGCTCCTTGCGGCGCTGCGCCAGATGCCGCTGCGCCGATGCGTCGCGAGCCGGGAGGTGCGACGATGAGCGACCGTGCCGACCTGAAACAGGCCATCCTCAACGATCTTCCGCACCTGTGGCAGCCGGGGAACGTGCGAGAGGTACGCATCCTCAGCGCAGCCGGCCGCAGCAATCGCACGGATAGTGGTTACTTCGACGATCCCGAAAAGCTGGCCGCAGCCTTAGCGAGCGGCCCGTACCTCGCGTCGAACTGCTACCTCACCATCAACCCGGTCGATCCGGTGCTACTGGCCCGCTCCTGCAACCGATTCACGGCCTACGCCAAACAAACGACCAGCGATAAGGATGTGCTCGCCCGCCGATTCTTACCCATGGACTTTGACGCCCAGCGCCCCGCTGGAGTCAGCAGTACCGACGCCGAGCACGAAGCGGCACTGCAAGCAGCCCGCGACGTACGCGACTGGCTGCGCGGGAAGGGCTGGCCGGAACCGATTTATGCCGACAGTGGGAATGGCGCGCACCTGCTGTACGCCGTCGATCTTCCGAATGACGACACCAGCAAAGCACTGATTCAACAGTGCCTCGGGGCCGTCGCCGCCTGGCTATCCGCGCCTGGCGTGGTGTTCGACACCTCGGTGTTCAATGCAGCGCGCATCTGGAAGTTGTACGGCACGACAGCCCGCAAGGGCGACGACATGCCCGAACGTCCGCATCGGCAGAGCAAAGTATTGGAGGCAGGCGATGCCGCTTACGATCCTTCCCGTTGACCAACTGACGGCGCTGGCTGCGACCGCGCCGAAGATCGAGCAGGAACCGCCGTTCCGGCGCACGGCGGACTCGCACGGATTCGATATCGTCAAGTGGCTTGCGGACCACGGCCTGAGCGTCAAGTACGCCGGCCCCTACGATGGCGGCCGGAAATGGGTACTGGAAACTTGTCCCTTCGACACGGCGCACGGGCAGGACAGCGCCGTCTTTGAGAAGGCGGACGGCCGGCTGGGCTTTCATTGCCTGCACAACGGCTGCAGTGGTCGCAACTGGCACGACCTCCGCGAACTCTTCGAGCCGAAGGCAGCGCGGAGCAAGGGGCAACAGTCACGCCCCCAGGCGTCGATCGCTACAGAAGGGGAGACGGGTAGTGCCTCCCGTCCCAGCATCGACGTAGATGAGCAGGACTTGCCGATCATCCGCGCCCAAGCCTGGGATGCGCTTATGGCAGCGAATACTCCAATCCCCCGCCTGTTCCGCCACGGCGGCATTATTGCTCGACTGACGCGGGACGATCAGGGTACGCCAGGACTTAGCGCCCTCGACGTGCCGGGAGTTATACACGAGATGAGCAACGCGGCGCTATGGGTGAAGATCGTGCGCTCCAAAGGGGAGGGCGAGATCGAGGTACCGCAACACCCGCCGGAGATCGTCGCACGCGACTTGAGGGCGGATCCTAACCCGCCGTTGCCGGTTGTCACCCGCATCGTGCAGGCGCCGGCGTTCGCGCCGAACGGCTCCCTCAGCCTGACGCCGGGCTACCACGCCGGCAGCCGGACGTATTTCGACGCACCGGATGGCTTCACGTTGCCCGAGGTGCCGGAGCTTCCGACCAAGGCGGATATCGAAGCGGCCCGCGCACTAATCGTTGATGAGCTACTCGGTGACTTCCCATTTTCCGAACAGGCAGACCGGGCGAACGCCGTCGCTATGCTGCTGCTGCCCTTCATGCGCGACTTGATCCCCGGGCCGACGCCATTGCACTTGGTGGAAGCGCCATCCCCCGGTAGCGGCAAGGGCTTGCTGGTGGACGTAGCGGTTCGCATCGCCACCGGGCGGGACCCCGCGCTGATGTCCCCGCCGACCGACGACGCGGATTGGCGCAAAAAAATCACGTCCCACCTGCGAAACGCGCCCAGCGCCATCCTGATCGATAACATCTCACGGACGCTCGACTCCGATGCACTGGCAACCGTATTGACCTCACTTACCTGGCAAGATCGGCTACTCGGAACCAATGACGAAATCCGGTTGCCTGTTCGGTGCGTCTGGATCGCCACGGGCAACAATCCAACGGTTTCCACTGACATGCTTCGGCGCATCGCCCGGATTCGGATCCACCCACCGGTGGACCGTCCCTGGGAGCGCGAGTCAAAAGAGTTTCGCCACCCAAAATTGAGTGCCTGGGCGGTGGAGCATCGGGCCGCATTACTCCACGCCTGCTTGACGTTGGGCCAGGCCTGGATCGCGGCGGGCAAGCCGATGGCGGACCTTACCATCGGCAGTTATGAACAGTGGGCGGCCGTAATGGGCGGCATCCTCGACGTGGCCGGTATCCCGGGCTTCATGGCGAATCGCCTCGAATTCTATGAGCAGGCAGATGTTGAGGGCACCGTCTGGCGCGCCTTTGTGGCAGCCTGGTGGGAGGGGCATCAAGCCGTACCAGTCGGCGTGGCTGCCCTGCTGCCAATTGCCGAAGCGACTGAGGGCTTCGACCTTGGCAAAAGCGACCTCATCCGCGCACAGCGCACAGTGCTCGGGAGGCGACTTGCCAAATATCGCGACCGCGTGCTGGGCGAGTACCGCATCGTCAGTGCGGGAATCGTCCACAAGACGGCAACCTGGCAGCTCTTGCCGACGACCAGCAAGTCGACACCGAAAGAGGAGGCGGCGGCCAAAAAGGGGGAGATGGGGGAGATAGGGGGAGATATTTACACCCTCCTACGTGCGCAAGATGATGAGAGCTCTAACGCGCGCACGCATGTGCGCGCATGCGTTAGGGAACCCCATACGCCCCGGCCCGACCCCGGTGTAAATATCTCCCCCTATCTCCCCCATCTCCCCCCTTGCCCGAAGTGCGGCCAACTGCTGAGTGAGCCGTTTCACTCAGTCGGCTACGGCGCCGCGCCCGGTGCGTGGTGTGGGCACTGTGAGACAACGGTCTGGCAGTTAGAGAACGAAAGAACAAGCGCATGATCACGACGACTGACCTAGCGACCTTGGGAGCTGACTTCCGCAACGTGGCGGCCCGCCTGGCCGGATTGGACACGCCCAGGGGCCGGGTTGACTTCGACGCCCGCGACATCATCGCCACGGTCTATGACGGAGCCTACGGCCCGGCCGGCCTGGTGTTGGCAATCAACGGCAGCCCGCCGCGCGGAACCTTCCTGGTACCTCGTGAGGCGATCGGCGGCGCCGATTGGGCCACCGTGGTGTACCTGGACGCGGCGATGAACACGCGCAGGTTGTCCTGCAACCGCCTGGCCGCCGACTACGCCATCGTCACTCGCTATGCCCGCGCTGTGTGGCGCGCGAAGGGCGAGCGCGTAGAGGGAACAAAGGAGGACTACGATGATTGACCGCTGCCCAACCTGCAACCGACCGCTGCGAGCCTGGCATTCGTCCTGTGTGCGACCCGGCTGGGAACGTCGGCAGTGTGTGGCCGGACACGTGGAGTGGCGACCGGCCAATACCGTAAGGGAGGAATGTCCGTCGTGAACGCTACCCGGCAGCCATCATTGTTCGACGCCGCGCCATCCGCCCCGGCTGCACCGCCGCCGCCAGTACCGCCGGCAGCACGGCAGGACGTGCGCCTACCACCGTGGCGACGGCAGCGGCCGGCGGTGTACCTGATCTTCACCGGCGAATCGTGGCCGGCAATGCGACAGGCGGACAGAGCATGAACCCGCTTGCGCGCATCTTCAGTGTCTTCCGGCGACATCGCCCGCAGGATGCGCCCGACCTGACCGTCCCGTGGGCATGGTCGAGCGCAAAGCGCGTCCTGCATCATCCCGAATGCCCGTGTGCGCAGAACATCTTGCGCCAAAACTTGCGCTATAGCGGGTATCCGGCAGACGTTCTGGCGTCATGCCGTCGCGGGTGCCGCGTCTGCGGTGCAAAAATGCCTGCCGATGCGCCACGCCGTGCCGCATTGCCGCCACGTGATGCCGACTTTCAGATCACCGGTACCTTCCCCACGACGTGGGGGGACCGGATATGAGGCGTTTAGCCGTGTCGTATCGACCGTTGCGCGTCATGGGGTGGCCGAAAAGTGGCCGCTGTGAACCATTGGGCGCCATGGAGCGACCATTGTGCGCCATGAGTGGCCCGGAGTGGCCACGGAGCGGCCCGGAGTGGGCGAAAAGTGGCTGCGAGCGGCCCGGAGTGGGCGGGAAGTGCCCGCTGTGCGCCATGGAGTGCCCGCTGTGGACCGCTGGAGTAAATCTATGCGCCAGTATTTTACACAGGGTAAACTTTACGGAGCACGGGGCAACCGCTAGTGCATTGAAGCCGCCATTGCTGGCGGCTAACGGAATTGGAGACACACGGGGGCATCTTTAGCAGCTCAAAGCCGGCGGAATGCATTGCAGGCTGGCAGCAACGGCGATTTATGAAAGTGGAGGAACCCAATGACAATCTTTAGCAGACCGAAGCCGGCAGCAACGGCGTTTTATGGATTGGAGGATCACAATGGGAATCTTTAGCGGTCCGAAGCCGGCGGTAGTAGTGCGGCCGATGCCACCGAAGCGCCATCGCGCGACCAAAACGGAAATGGCAGCGCGCTTGAGGGATGAGTTAGAGGTGGGGAAAGCGCGCCTGACGTTGCAAAGGCAGCGAGAAGAGCGCGAATATTTGGATTACCTGCGGGAGAACGACCTCACGCGTTATCGAGCGATGATCGAGCGTCGCATGGGCCTGGCGGCGACGGAGGAACCGTCGAATGCTGGCATCCTGGACGTGTTCAAATCGTTGGCCGGAAACCCGGCGATCCTGCAAGGCATTTTGGGCATGATGGGCCTGACCGGTCTGCCCGGTGCTGTGCAGCAGACGCAGCCGCCGGCCCTGACCACCGCATCGGCGCCACCGACGCCTGCCGCGCCACCACAACCGGCTGCAGCTCCGGTACCGCTAACGCCACAGCCGGCCCCGGCAATGCATCCCGACAGCGAGATGCTGATCGGGATGGTGAAAGGCAAGACGGCCGGCGAACTGGCAGCATGGCTGATTGGCGTACCGTTGCCCATCGCACGACAGATCGTGCAGGCGCTCGGCACGGCCACCGACGCACAACTACCGTTGCTCTGGCAGCAGGTAGAAGGCCAAAGCCCGAGCCTCACCGGCTTCGTGCGCTGGTTCCAGGCGCAGGACATCTACATGGCCACCGTCAGCGCTGTTCGGACTCAGCTAGCCGCCCAGGCCGCTATCAAGGCAACGGAGAGTTAACAATGCGCGCCAGTCGTCCCCCCGTCCCCCCTGGTCGCGTTGAGTGCGTGCGGTGTGACAGCCTCACGCCGACCGGTGTTGCCGTTGCTATCTGCCCGGATTGCTACGACCGGTTCCTCCGTGCCGAGGCGACAATCGAGCAGGCGAGAGAGCGGCGACGGGCGGCGCTGGCGGGAGCCTCGACGGTGCGGTACGTGACGCCCCTGGAGGCGGCGCGCGTGCTCGGATGCACTGCCCGGCGTGTGCGCCAGTTGGCCCAGTGCGGCAAGCTGCCCGTGCGGCGCGTCCTGAGCCGCGTATGGGTCAGCGAGGACGCGGTACGATCCTTGATCCGCGAGTCCGGCCCGGCGGCCTGACCCCCTTCCGCCGCTTCCGTTCCTACCATCTGTTCCGTTCTGCTTGCCGGTGTCTGCCCCTAGCCGGATGCTGCCCCAGTGACGTATTTACTCGATGAAAGGATGCCACCAATGGCCGCTGACCTAATCCTGCACGAACACCGCAAGTGCCCCGACATTTTCTGTGACCCCGATGACGAGAAAATCGGGCGCTTGAAGCCGGAGTCAACCGTTGCGCTCCGGCGAACGGCAGACCTCTTGCGCGTGCCGCCGGAAGACCTCCAGGAACTGACCGACTCCGGCGCGCTGCCCACAACCACCGACACCCAGGGCCGGGATGCCGTCAGGGCAAGCGACCTCCAGCGCTTTCACGCGGAGCTGCGCCCCGTCGCCTTCACCGAATCGGTGGATGCCGACGAAGACGAAGATGCCGATGACGGCGACTACGACGAAGAGGAGGACGCCGAAGCCGTCCCCGTTGCGCCCGTTCCCGCACGGCTGCGGCGCTCGAAGGTCGCCCCGGTGGCCGTCGCGGCTGGTGATGCGCCAGTCGCCAGTGCAGCGGCTCCGGCTGCCCCGGTTGCGGTGGGCGACGCCCCAGCCGTCCTGCCTGACGCTACCGCCACCCGCACCAACCCCGCCGTCGAACCAAGCGATGCCGAGCCGGAAGCCGGTTGGGTGCGGCTGCGATTGAGTGACCTGGCCGCGCTGCTCCGTGGCACCGCTGGGAGCGACACGGGCCGGTAGGCGGTGCGCGCCGTCAACCGGCCGGCGCCAACGTTCGCGCCGCCGGATCCCGCGCCGTCGCTGGGCGAGCAGATCGCCGTGAGTGCCGGCGTGTCCCTGGCGTTGTGGCTCGTGTGGCGGGCGCTCCGGCCCGTGCCGAGCGTGGATGCCGTGGCGTTACTCCAGCCCGCCGGCCAACGTGGCAGCTTTGGCGGCTTGTGATGCGCCATCGCCTGCACTACGCCGACCGCCCAGCCGCCTTGCGCTGTCGGCAACGGCTCAACGTTCGGCCCGGTGGCCGGCGTGGTGAAGGCGACGGCGAGGAATTGGAAGACCTCGTTGGCGGTCCGCCGTCCGCTACTCAGCAGGAAGTGGGAAACGATGCGAGCGATTAAGTACCGGCGCCCGACCCGGCGCAACCCGGCGAAGCGGCCGGCGCCGTCGCATGACCTGTTTGGGGAACGCAGCCATGCGCTGTCGCTCTTTGGCGAGAAGCGGTACCAGGCTGTGCCGAAGCCGGCAGCGAAACGGGGCAAGCCGGCCAACGCTCAACAGGGAGCGTTGGCGTTCGCTCGCGGGCTGTTCGATTAGGGAGTACCGGCTATGGTCCGCGCCGTCAATCGCACCCGACGCAACCCCGACACGCCCCAGCTTGGCGCTGCTTATGGCCGGGCGTTCGGCAATGCCATCAAGGCCAGCGGTAGAGGCGACGCCAAGGCGGAACGGCGCTGGGAGCAGTCCGCTCGCACGATCGAGCAGTACATCGACGCGCCGGACCCCACACCTTCCGGCTTTGTGACCTTCCGCGACAGGTTTGGGAATGTCCGCCATCGCCCGATTCGCTACTCCCTGGAGAGCGCCAACGCCTACGACCCACAGGAGGACCGGCGCTACCAGGAGCGGGAAGCGCGTTATCGGCAAGCGGACCGATACGACGAAGTGGCAAAGAATACGCCGGCCGCACTGTTGGGCGGCAGCGCGCAATTCCGGCTGGGCAAGCGTGTCGCTGGCGTCAACAAGCGATACGCAAAGGCAGCCGCTACCCGGGCCGCCATCAAGGCGGGCACGAAGGTATCGAAGCCGCGTGGGACGGCAACGCAACGGGAGCGGATAGCCGCAAACAAGCGGGTGCGGGAGAGCAAGGCCCGCTCGAAGGCTGGACGGTGACGATGACGCGCCAGACCACGCCCCGCCAGGTGGCTTACCACGAAGCCGGCCATGTCGTCGCCTTCGCCCATGCCGGACTCCCCATCCCGACCGCATCCGTTGAGAACGGCGTCGGCGACGATCCGCGCAACCTGGGCGGCATCGAAACCGGGCCAGGACGATGCCGACGCCGAGCCTACTGCACTGCGCAGATGGCAGGGATGGTGGGGGGACGCATCGGTACCGGTGCCAGGCGCTACAACTGGGGTGGCGCGTCGGGCGACCTGGAAGCGCTGCACGAAGCCGGGTACACCAAGCGCTGGGCGCGGAAGGGCATCCACGGTGCGCAATGGCTCCTGCGTCGGCCCAGGCAGCGGAGGCAACTGCACGCAATCGCGGCCGCGTTAGTCCAGTGCCGTCGCCTGGAGCAAGACGAGATTACCGCCATTCTGCGCAGCGCCGGCAGGAAGCCGTCCAGGACTGCCCAGGACGGCCCAGGACGGGCGATAGGCAATAAAAGGGTCAATGATGCGGGCAGAGCCGGTGAGGCGATTGTGGACGCAAAGAAGCCCGTGAGGAAGGCCGTAATTCATCCCTTTAGGATGAATGCTAAGAATCGTTTGCATTCATCGGAAGGACAGGCATGAGCGCCGAGATTGTGCCCTATGCGGAGTCGGTAGACCGCTCCCCCGTGGCCGTCTGTGTGCCACAACAGGCAGCGAACGACGGAGAGGTGCTGCGGTTCTGGCTGGCTGGCCGACCGGTGCGAACGGTGCGAGAGTACCAGCGTGAGGCGGTAGCCTTCCTGCAGTTCACCGGCAAGCCGCTGCAGCAGATCACGTTGGGCGACGTGGTGGGCTACCTGGGGACGCGGATCGGGTTCGCGCCGGCAACGCAGGCGCGAACGTTGAACGTGCTCAAAAGCCTGTTCACGTTCGCCTGTCGCATCGGGTATTGCCGTTTCAACGTCGCCGCTACGATGAAGCAGCCGGCCATTCGGGCGACGTTGGCCGAGCGCATATTGCCCGAGGCGGCCGTCCACCGAATCATCGCCCTGGAGCAGGACACACGCAACCATTGCATCCTGCGGCTGTTCTATGCGTCCGGCGTGCGGGTGGCGGAACTGCTGGCCCTGCGCTGGCGGGACTGCCAGGCCCGGGAGAATGGCGGACAGATCACAGTGTACGGCAAGGGCGGCAAGACACGCGCCGTGGTACTGCCGGTCGGCCCCTGGCAAGAGCTGGTAAGCCTCCGCAGTGGCGCGGACCTGGACGGGCCGGTATTCGTGTCTACCAGGACGGGCGGGCATCTGTCCCAACCGCAAGCGTGGCGGATCGTCCGCAAGGCAGCACGACGCGCCGGCATCGTCCTACCGGTATCACCCCACTGGATGCGCCATGCCCATGCAAGCCACGCGCTAGACCGAGGCGCGCCGATCAGCCTGGTACAGGCAACCCTGGGGCATTCGTCGATCAGCACGACCGGAAGGTATCTGCACGCCCGCCCGACAGAAAGCAGCGGGAAGTACCTGGCCGTGTGACGTGCGGCACATCCTGCCCACACGCTGCAAGGATGCCTCCCTGACGGGCTAAAACGCCCCGTGGCGGCCCGATAGCGCCGCAGGGGATAGATTGCACGTCTACCAGGAGAGCGGCGCAGGAATGGCCTAGAATCGCACGCTAGAGTGCCTACACGGCGTTGGAGCCTGCAAGACAGCCATCGGGGCGAAGACAACAAAGAGGCCGGGTGAGGGAATGATCCCTCACCCGGCCCCGTGCCGACGTTGCTGCTATTCCCTAGTTGACGCCCGCTTCAGTGCCGCAGTGGCTGTAGCGACAGCGGCATCGATGCGCTCCTGAGACGGCGGAACGGGCACGTAGGCCCCCGTTCCGCCGCCGACGTTCCGCGTCTCCGGCTCGTAGCGCGTGGTACCGGTAACGAGCGTTTCCCACACCTGCCCTCGCCCGGACAGCCGGCGGGCATAGGCGATAACGTGGACGCCTTCCGTTTGCGCGCCGAAGCCGACTCCGCCGCGCACCGACTGGTTGTGGAATATCCCCACCCAAACGTGGGCGGGGATATCCTCCCGCTCTCGGGCAATGCCGGCCGATTTGATCGCGCGGTACTGGCGGTCGGTCTCGTCGTCCTGGTGAATTACCTGGATTTCGGTCGTGTCGCCGTCCACTGCCGTTCCTCTCTCACTGCCGATCAGGGGCCGGCACACTCGCCGGCCCCCAGGTGGTTGCTACGCGCCAGCCGGTGCGAACGCGCGATCGTGCAGCGCACGGAGCCGCTTGACGCTGACACGGGTGTAGACCCGCGTCGTCATGGGCGACTCGTGGCCCATCAAGTCTTGTACTCCTCCGAGGTCGCCGGTTGCCTCATACGTCCGCGTGGCGAACCAGGCCCG
>DHIZ01000374.1:10429-10729 GCA_002404055.1 Chloroflexi bacterium UBA4733 | reverse complement strand
GAAGCTGTCCTCGATCGTGTTGACGCCCGCGCCGCTGCCGCAGGAGGCGGCGCGGGTGCCGCTGGCGTAGGCGAAGCACGCGTAATTGATCGTCTCGCCGGTGCCGGTCTGATCCCACGAGCCGCCGGCGCCCACGGGATCGAGGCCCAGCGGGCTTGTCTGGGACGTGGCAGCCACCATCCAAGTGCTGGGCTCCGGCGTGCCATCCGCCCAGATGTTCGCCCGCACGATGGCCAGCTGTCCTGGCGCTGGCGTTGGCGTCGGCGTCGGCGTCGGGGTTGGCGTTGGCGTTGGCGTTGG
>DHIZ01000374.1:5566-10164 GCA_002404055.1 Chloroflexi bacterium UBA4733 | reverse complement strand
GGCGTTGGCGTCGGCGTTGGTGTCGGCGTTGGCGTCGGCGTTGGGCACTTGTGTGTATTGCACGGGTGGCTACTAGTCGCAAGGGACCCGGCCGGTGCGAGCGCCGCGGACGATCCCGACGAGGTAGACGAGGGCGAGGCTGTGGTGGAGTCGAAATTGACGGATCCCGTCTGGCCATCGCCGCTCGAGTGGTAGAAAACGCTGGCCTCCGGCACGGCCGCCGCGGGCAACAGGAAGGTGAGGGTCGCCGTGCGTGAGGCCCCAGGGGTGATCAGACCTGTTAGAGATCCCTCAGGTACCGGAGCACCCACCTGGCCGAAGATGTCCGCTGCGGCTATCAGCATGAAGTCCGCGGGCTGCGCCGCCAGAGACCGCCCACTGGTGTTTTTCAGAGTCACGGACACACTGAGGCGGTCCACGCCCAGCTGCCGGGTGGGGATAATGGTCGGGGCGCCGACGTGCACGATACGGCCCGGCAGAATCTCGAGATTGGTGCCGGTACTGCCGGACAGGAATGAGGACTGTGTGCCAACGCGGCCAATCGGCGAGCTAATCAGGGTCAGCAGGACCGCTGCGGTGACGAGTAGGCCTGTAACACGCCAGACGCCTGCGCGCCGAATACGAAAAATTTGACGTTCCCCTCTTCCTGTGCCGCTGCGCAGATTCGCGGTACGAGGTGCTGGTAGCATATCACGCGTACGTCCTTCCCTTTCTGGGACCGAGACCGGAGGGGGCCTCCTCTCCTTGGCGCACACCGCGTCCGAGGCGAGTGTTCTGTGCCCCAAGGAGTTCGAAATCCGAACCCGGAGCCCGACCGTCAGGATTGAACTGACGCCCTACCGCCTACGAGGGCATGTCAACTCTGCACCGAGGCGCTGAACCGTCCTTCGTTGTGCGAGTGAAGGGCACTCACGAAGGGCGGTCTGGATCCAGCGCTCGGCCTTGCCATTGGTCCGCGCTGATAGGGGCGGGTGCGACGGTGGCGCAGGCCAGCGAGGCGACCAACCCGCGCCCGCGCCCTGGATCGGTACGGGGCACGGTTGTCAAAGGCTCTATCGAGAGACGACAGACCTAGACCGCGCTTCCCTGCCATGACCACCGTCCGGCGGCTTCCGTTGCGTCCGGTTCGCCAGAATGTCCTGGTACAACGCCACGGTCTCCCTATCTGGTGTCATACGTAGCTTCCGGCGCAGCGCGTCCCGGCAGATGTGAAATTGGCGCACAGCCTCTTGACGGAAGCCCATGTCTACGTACAGGCTCATGAGGCGCCGATGGACGTCTTCCCTTGTCGGATCCTGCTGCAGTACGACGCGAAGATAAGCTGCCGCCTGGCTGTGGGCGCCACGCCTCTCCAAAGCCTCCGCCAGCCCTAGCATCAACTGGACATGCAGCTCTGCCAGGAAGTCGCGGCGCTGTGCCGACCAATCTTGATAGCGATCTTCGGGGAGTAGATCACCGGAATACGCCGCTAGCGCGGTGTCATACGCGGAAACAGTCTCCAGCCTTAGCGCGCTCTCGGCCAGTTTCTGGAAGTGATCGGCATCGATCAGGACGTGCGCGGTGTCCAGCGTGAGCACGTCGTCCCTGAAGCGGAGGTAAGCCGAGCTACCTCTGGGACGTAGCTCGGGCTCAAGTGCGTCGCGAGCAGCGTGCAGGGCCTTGCCGAAGCTGTTGAGCGCCGATTCAACGCCCACATCCCGCCAGAGAACTTCCAGTATCTGGTCGCGATGCAACGCGTGACCAGGATGTGTCGCCAGGAGCTTTGTCAACGCCTTGGCGGTACGCCGCTTCCAAGCGGAATCTGCCAGCGCTACGTCAGCGCGATCGACTCTGAATCCCCCCAGCAACCCGATACGCAGTGGGACTACCGCCCACTCCTTTGACCGTGCCCCACCCGACAGGACGAGATGGTCCTGCATCAGTCTTGCCCCCCGGATCGTCCCTACGCTGCCCCATTCTAAGATCTAAGCGGTTGGCCGCGAAAGCAACCCCAACGCGCGCCCCCGCGAGCAACCCTAACATATCAAACGTTCCAAACGGAGGGTGACATCGCGGGGTAAAGCGACCACCCTTTTCGGCTGAAAGCGACCGGCTGAGGGAAATCTGCTACATAGCGCATGTAGTCAATATCCGTGTACAGTAGCGACATCCGAAGCCCTGTCAAGCCCCCCGCGCCTATCACTCCCCTCGGCGCGAGGAGACCGCCGCCGACACCCGTCGCCGCATCCTCGGAGCGGCAACGGAGCTCTTTCTGGGGCAAGGTTATGGCGCGACGAGGATGGACGAGGTTGCTCGGCGTGCGGGGGTGGCCCTCAAGACGGTCTATCTCGCAGTCCCGTCGAAACTGCAGTTGCTCGGCGAGGTCATCGGGGTGGCGCTGGCTGGCGACGATCTCGCCCAGCCCATTCGCGCCAGCAGCTGGTTTGAGGAGTCGCTGGTGGCGCCTCCCCACCAGCTGCTGGAGCTATTCGCTGCAAACACCGCGCATCTGATGGCGCGGGCCGCCCGGGTGTTGCAGATGGCGGAGGCCGCAGCCGATTCGAATCCCAGCATTCGGCGCCGGCGCGACGAGGCACAAAGGGCGCGGCGAGCCGAGATCAGGCTGGTGGCCGAAGCACTCGCGAGCGAGGCGCCCGGGATCGAAGTCGAGAAAGCCGCGGACATCATGTATGCCCTCGCCGCCCCGCAGACCTACGTCCAGTTGGTTGACGAGTGCGGCTGGACTCCCGCCCAGTATGTCGCCTGGTTGACCGAAACTCTCGGCGCGATTCTGCTCAAGTCCTGATTTCGGGGCACGCTCCAAGCACTGGAGCGGAAGTCGACCAGCTCAATCGCGGTGGCGGAAGGAGCGCATGGCGATGCCCAGCGTGATCGCGCTGAACACCAGCAGGATGGCGACGTCGACCATGATCGGCACCACGTAGCTGCCGATGGTCACGGACGTGAGCCGGTCGACCGCGGCCTGGGGCACTCCCGAGCCTCCCAGGATTGCGGACCTGACGGGGGCTATCCCGTACGCGACGGGATCGAAGCGCGTCAGCGCGGTCATCCAGCCGGGCAGTCCGCTCAGCGGGAAGAGCGCTCCGCTGAGAAAGAACATCGGCATCATCAGGAAGTTCATCACCACCTGGAAGCCCTGCATGGTCTTGATGCGGGCGGAGATCGCCACACCCAAACAGGTGAGCGAGAACGCCAGAACGAAGAGCAGCGGGATGACCTCGATGATGGAGATGACGGTGAGGTGGACGCCGACGAACGGCGCGAACACGAGCATGACCACGCCCTGCACAGCCGCCTGGGTGGCGCCCCCCAGCGCCTTGCCGATGGCCACCGCGGAGCGGCTGATGGGCGCCACCAGAATCTCGCGCAGAAAGCCGAACTCGCGGTCCCAGACCACCGACATGGCGCTGAAGATGGCGGTGAAGAGGACCGCCATGCCGAGCACGCCGGGGTAGAGGAACTCGATGTAGCTGAACGACGCCGGCAATCCCCGGCCGATGGAACCGGCGCGCCCGAGTGACGAGCTCAGCCCCACCCCGAAGATGGCCAGGTACAGCACCGGCTGGGCCAGCGACATGACCAGGCGCACGCGATCACGCCAAAAGCGGATGACGTCGCGGTACCAGATGATGTACACCGCCTGCGCCAGCGGCACCGTCACACGGCGCGGCGCGATGGTGAGCGCAGCGGGCGGCGCCGCGCGGTCCGCGACGGTCTCGACTGTCACCGGCGACCTCGCGTGGCGAACGCTCGCATCATCGAGGTGCGGCCCTCGGCTTCGTCGTCACGGATGGCCCGGCCGGTGAGCTTGAGGAACACGTCGTCGAGGCTGGGCCGGCGGACCGTGACAGTCCTCACCGGCACAGATAGCGCGGTGACCAGGAGTGGAACGAATTGCGCACCGTCCTGCACCTCGACGCGCAGTGTGTCGCCGTCGTGGATCGGGCTGACACCGAGCTTGGCCTCCATCTCCTCGGCGGCGCGGGTGTTGTCAGCGGTGCTGACCACCACGATGTCCCCGCCAACCTGGGCCTTGAGCTCGTCGGGCGTGCCCAGGGCGACGATGGTGCCGTGGTCGATGATGGCGATTCGATCGCAGAACTCGGCCTCCTCCATGTAGTGCGTGGTCATGAAGATGGTCAGGCCGGTGGTCGCGCGGATCTTGCCGAGGTGGTCCCAGACGTTGGCGCGTGTCTGCGGGTCAAGTCCCTGGGTGGGCTCGTCGAGGAAGAGCACCTCGGGCGCGTGGAGGATGCCACGGGCGATCTCCAGCCTCCGCTTCATCCCTCCGGAGAAGGTGCTCACTAGCGCGTTCGCGCGGTCGGAGAGGTCGACGGTGGCCAGCGCGGCGCTGATGCGATCCCTGCGCTGCTGGCGCGGCACCCCGTACACCATGGCGTGGAAGAGCAGGTTCTCGCGGGCGGTGAGCTGGATGTCGAGCGAGGGATCCTGAAACACCAGGCCGATCCGCGAGCGAACCCCGTCGGGGTCGCGGCTGACGTCGACCCCGGCGACCGACGCCGTTCCTGACGTCGGCTTGAGGAGGGTGCAGAGCACTGAGATGGTGGTCGACTTGCCTGCGCCGTTGGGGCCGAGGA
>DHIZ01000374.1:0-5310 GCA_002404055.1 Chloroflexi bacterium UBA4733 | reverse complement strand
TCATCGATGGCTATGGCGGGCATGCTCCTAGTTTGCCGATAACCCGTCGCGAGCGGTCGGCCTGGGTGCGGCTCACCGCAGTCCGTGGCGTCTGGTCAGCGCCCAGAGAGGCGTGAGCCCACGTCATGCCACACGTGGATGTCCCCGACGACCGTGCTCCGACTCCCGAGAAGGCGGCTGAGCAGGGCTGACTCCGGGAGGTAGCGGCCGCTGTCCGACTCGATGACGGTGCCGATCCTCAGGCGAGCAAGGTCACCCCGCATGACCGCCAGCCCCGCGTGCCCCACGGTCACGGGAGCACCCGATTCGATGGCGGCGAGGGTGTCGGTCAGCGTCGACGGTGAGTAGAAGATGGCGCGACCTGCCCGTAGGCATTGCCGGTCACCATCCGCCAGCGCAGGCCTGCAGCCGCCTGCCAGAGCAGGACGCGCAAGCTACCGCCGTCGGCCACTGGCGTGATCAGCACCACGTCGCCGCTTGGAATCGTGGCAGCGTCCGCGCTGGCCAGGTAGGCTGGAAACACCGCGGCGGTGAGCGGCGGGGCGGCGGGCAGGAGAGTGGCCAGTGCGGCGCCAAGCAGCGCCAGCCGGCGCGCGCGATCACGCCCGGCCTGCCGCAGTGCGTGATCGGCGGCGACTGCCACAACGGTGGCGATGCCCAACCAGGCCAGGACCATCAGCCGCGCTGGGTCGAGATTCTCCAGGAGCGGCAGTCGGTCGGCGAGGATCCATGGCAGCGGAATCGGGGTGGCGGTGCCCGCGAGGGGGAGGTGCGGACCGAGCGCGAAGACGCAGGTCAGCAGCACAACGGGCACAGCCGCGGCCACCGCCGGAGTTCGAAAACGCTGCCACCCCACCAGCAGCACGAGCAATACCGCAATCCCCAGGTAGGACCCAGCATCCTCCGTGACCACCGACCAGGGGTCGGACGTGACCCCGGAAATGCGTAGCAGCTGGCGCGACGCCGGCACCAGGAGCGCGCCCGCATCGGCGATGACGAAGTCGCCGGGGACGAGCCGCCCGGTGGGGCGGTCGGGGCGAAGAACTGAACCGCCAGTGGCACTGGCCGCGAGGACCAGCGCGGTTCCGGCGGCGACGGCCGTCACTGCTCCGAGGCGGCTCGCCGCCACTCGGATGTCACCGTGGTGCTGCACGGCGAGCACACCGATAAGGCAGGCGCCCACCACCACGGTGGCCAGGAGGAGCTCCTCGCCGGTCAGCAACTGCACCGCGCTGGCGACACCAAGGACAACGCCCACACGCCACAGTGGCCATCTCCGTCGAACCACCGCCTCGTCGATGAGCAGCAGCGCGACCGGGGGGAACCAGGCCAAGGCGGTCTGCGCGTGGCCGAGCGACTCGGCGAGGAGCGCGGGGCTGAAGCCGAACACCAGGCCACCCAGCCACGCCGCCGCTCCGGACGCCACATACCTGCGCACCGCGGCGTGCGCGGCCCAGGCCGACAGCACGGGCGCCGCCATGATGAGGACGTCGTAGGAGACGTAGGGACCAGCCAGAAGCGTGAGCGGCGTGAGGACGATCGACGGCAGGATCACGCTGGCGTTCCACATCAGGTTGACGCCGCTGGGCGCTTGGATGGCATCCGTGACCAACGGGTTGTGTCCATGTCGCATCGCGTTGGCGACAAGGTCCAGCCAGTACACGACCTGTTTGGCGTCACCGTCGATCCCGATCCAGGAGTGACTCATGGCGGGCAGGACCCCGGCGAACAGGGCGAGGCTGCAGAGGACGTATAGGGCAACCGGGAGCAGGCGCGCGAAACGCCGCCGCCGCGGACGAGCGACCTCGCTGGTATGTTCCATGGCGGCGACACCGTACTCCCGCGCCGGCAGCCTCCCCCGCCTCCGGAGCGGGTACTGGCGCGCTAAGGTGCGCTCCCGTGCCCACCTGCCGTCGATGGTCGCCTGTGCCCTGCTCTGAGCCGTGCTGACTGTCGACTTCGCCCGTCTCCAGCTCCAGCCGGGCACGCGACTGCTTGACGTCGGCTGTGGCAACGGGCGCCACGCCTTCGAAGCGCTGCGGCGCGGTGCGGAGGTGATCGCCGCCGACCTCGACGACGACGCCCTGGCCGGCGTCGAGCGGATGGCGGAGGCGATGACGCAGGCGGGCGAGGCTGGCGACGGAGGCAGCCTGCGCACGCTGGTCGCCGATGCGCGCACCCTGCCGTTCGAGAACGGAGCATTCGACGTGGTCATCGCCGCCGAGGTGCTCGAGCACATCCGCGAGGACCTGACGGCGATGGCCGAACTCCGCCGAGTCCTCCGTCCCGGCGGGCTTCTGGCGGTCACAGTGCCGCGATGGTGGCCGGAGAGGGTGTGCTGGGCGCTCTCCAGCGAGTACCACAACATCCCGGGAGGCCATGTGCGCATCTACAGGCGCACCGACCTCGCCCGCCGGCTGCGACGCTCCGGCCTGGTCATCGCTCCACCCCACCACCACGCCCACGCTCTCCACTCGCCGTACTGGTGGCTGCGCTGCGCCCTGGGGATGTCGCGCGACCGGGCCCTGCCGGCACGGCTGTACCACAGCTTCCTGGTCTACGACCTGATGCGCCGCCCGCGCTGGACGCGCACGCTGGAGCGCTCCCTCAACCCGCTGCTGGGCAAGAGCGTGGTGCTGTATGCACGCCGGCCTGAGCCCTTCACCGCCGGCCCGCGCCCGTGATCGACACCTCGCTGAGCCGCGGCGACGTCCACGCCACCGTGGATGCCATCGCCCGCGTGCAGCGCTCCGACGGGAGCATCCCCTGGTACGACGGTGGCCAGGTGGATCCATGGAACCACGTCGAGGCCGCGATGGCGCTCGACATCGGTGGCCGCCACGCCGAGGCAGCGCAGGCGTACGCGTGGCTCGCCGGCATGCAGCGCGCCGACGGCTCCTGGCATGCCGCCTACCGTGACGGGGAAGTGGTGGACGCCACTCTCGACACCAACCTGTGCGCGTACATTGCCACCGGGCTCTGGCTGCACCTCCTCTGCGGCGCGCCCGACGCCGAGCTACGACTGCGGTTTGGGTGTCTGGAGCGCGCCCTCGAGTTCGTACTCTCGCTGCAGGGCGAGGACGGCGCTGTGTGGTGGGCGTGCGACGCCAACGGGCGCCCCTGGCGGCGGGGACTGGTGACGGGATCGTCGTGCATCCATCTCAGCCTCGCCTGTGCCGCGCGCCTCGGCGACGCGCTTGGCATGCCCCACCCGGAGTGGCATGCGGCGCGCGGCCGCGTCCGTGGGGCCCTGCTCGGTGCGCCGCACAGCTTCACGGACAAGCGGCGCTGGGCGATGGACTGGTACTACCCGATCCTCGTCGGCGTGTTGCGCGGTCATGCGGCCGAGGCGCGCCTCGCGGCCAAGTGGGACACGTTCGTCGCGCCCGGCCGCGGCGTCCGCTGCGTGTCCGACCAGCCGTGGGTCACGGCCGCGGAAACCTGCGAGCTGGTCATGGCACTCGATGCAATCGGTCTGCACGAACGCGCGCGAACGTTGTTCGAATGGGTCCAGTTCCTCCGGCACGACGACGGCTCGTACTGGACCGGCATGAACTTCGAGGACGACCGCTACGACGCTTGGGGCGAGTACTTCACCGCCGAGCAGCCGACGTGGAACAGCGCCGCCGTGGTTCTCGCCGCGAATGCGCTCGGTGGGTCCGGCCCGACCGCCGGGATGTTCCGCGGTGAGGGTCTGCCCGGCGGGTTGACCGCCCAGGAGCTGATCGAGGCCGGCGCGACGATCGAAGCCGACCGCACCGCCCGCGATCGCCATTGACCCGTCCCGGCGGTCACGAGAGGGTGCCGCGCGAGCGACCGCGTTCGTCGTACCATTCGCGCCGAATGCGGGGATGGCAGAGCGCCCGATCGAAGGCAAGAGCAGCGGGCGTGGGATCGCCCGACGCGACCATCGCGGCGCCGACCTGGCCGCCCATTGCGCCGGTCGAGGTGGGGGTCGTGGCGTCGCTGGAACCGCCCGTTGAAATGGCCGAGTTGGCCGAGTTGGCCGACTTAGCGGAGATGGGCGAGATGGCCCCCATGGCGCCCGAAACGCCGATGGTCGCCCGGCTCGGGATACAGCCGGAGGTGCTGCGTCTGCTCGAGGTCGTGACGAACATGTGTGATCACGTCATCGAGTACATCGAAGCCGATCGGGTCGAGCGCCGGCTGATGGTCGAGACGCTCACCCAGCTCGGCCACGTCATCACCGAGGGCGCCGCGACCGCAGCCGCGGTCGCGGCGGCTGCGGTCGCGCCCCGCGCCTCGGTCGCGCCCCTCGATGCGCCGACGGCCGAATCCTTCGAGGCACACGAACGAGTCATCGGCGGTTCCATGCCCGCGGGCCCCGAGACGGTCCTCGACCTACGAGAAGCGGAAAGGGAACCGTGGAACCCCGGCGCGAGCGCGACGGAGATCGCGGTCGAAGTTCGCGGGCGCTTCGGCGATCGTTGGGTCGACGGCTTCGAGATCTGCGAGGTCATGACGACACCGGACGGCCCGCGCTACCGGCTCCGGCGCAACCGCGACGGCGTCGTGCTCCCCGAGCTGTTCGACGCCACCAGCATCCGGCACATCGAGACGTTTGATCAGCTCAAGGGCGATCAGCTCAATAGCGGGCAGCTCGACGCCGCCCAGGTCGACGGAGATCAGCTCAACGGCTCGGCGGGCTACTGGTCTCGTTCCTGAGCACGCGCAGCGAGCCCGTCGTCGAGACGGGCTCGAAGCCGTCGTCGACCGCGCGTTGCCAGACACGGAACGGTGCCTGGCCGCCCGCCGCGGCATCCTCGAAGACGTCGTGGATCGCCAGGGTGCCTCCCGCGATGACGTGCGGTGCCCAGAGCGTGTAGTCCGCCATGGCGATCTCCTCGGCGTGACCGCCGTCGATGAACAAGAAGCCGAGCGGGGTCTGCCACACCCGCGCCACCGGCGCCGAGAAGCCGACGACGCCGACCACGACGTCTTCGAGATCGGCAGCCTGGATCGTCCGTCGGAAGAACGGCAGTGTGTCCATGCGTCCGGTCTCGGGATCGACGACCTCGCGGTCGTGGTGCTCCCACCCGGCCTGGTTCTCCTCCGAGCCGCGATGATGATCGACGGTGAACAACACGGTGCCGGCCTGTCGCGCCGCGGCGCCCAGGTATACGGCCGACTTCCCGCAATAGGTGCCGACCTCGAGCAGCGGACCGAGCCGTCCCGCGCGTCGCGCGGCATCGTGGAGCGCCAGCCCTTCGTCGTCGGGCATGAAGCCCTTCGCGGCCCGCGCGACCTCGAGCAGGCGATCGTCCATCACGGGCGCGCAGACTAGGGCCC
>DHIZ01000071.1:4372-4515 GCA_002404055.1 Chloroflexi bacterium UBA4733 | reverse complement strand
TGGACTCCGAGGTGCCGCGGCAGGCTACGAAGGCCCGGGATGACGGGAATGCAGATGAAAGCGAGGCTGAGCACTCCCATCAAGGCGAAGATCAGCGCGTCGGCGTTGACCGAGGACTTGAAGGGCTCGACCTGATACCAGAA
>DHIZ01000071.1:833-4111 GCA_002404055.1 Chloroflexi bacterium UBA4733 | reverse complement strand
CAGGTGCTGGCCAGAGGCGCGATCCTCGAAGTAGCCGCCGCCCGAGAGGAACAGAAGCGGCTTGGTGTAGTCGGTCTGGTAGAACTGGCGCGTTGTAAGCAGGGCACCGTCGAGGCCACTGCTCTGGGCGAGGCCGACCAGGGAGCTCATCATCGGAGCGACAGGACCGTAATCGCCGGTGGGGAGCTTCGGAAGCCCCCCTGGGAAGCGTGCGTGATCTAGCCCAGCGGTGTAAGCGTCGGTCCAGCTCGACCGTTGGGCAGCAGGTGCCGTCTGATATGCAGACAAGGCACGTCGAAGGGAAGCGTTCCCCGGGATGGTGCGCAGCGGGTTCAGTACGAAGTCGTTGGCGGTGTCGACCGGGATGCGAACTCCCGGCAGACATTGCAGGCAGACGGGGCCGATCTTCTGCGCCGCGTCGGGCGTGTGGTTATAGGGAGGGCCGTAACCAGCCAGCTCGCTCGTTCCGTCGAGCTCGGTAACCGCAGTTGCGACGAAGTCGCCGGGGTCGGCGCGAGCCCACTGCTTGATCGTAATCGGCGGGTCATCGGGCGATGAGAAGGCGATGGCCAGAAGCACCGTCAGCGCCGTGATCACAGCCAGCGCGACGACGAATTCCTTGATCAGGTCGTAGCGCACGTACTCGCCGCGCCACTCACCGGCGTCATCGGGTGGCTGTGTAGGCGCCGGCGTTGCCATGCTCACGGCGCGCTTCCTTCGCCGCTCGGCGCTGCCTTCGCCGCGGTTGCGACCCTGCCGGGGTACGGCGGCACCACCCCATGCCGGCGTACCAGCAAGACGTGCCAGGCGACCAGGGCCACGACAACGACGGGGAGCAGAATGACGTGGAACGTGTACATCTGCCCAAAGTCGGCGACCCTGAAATAGGCGCCGATTCCGACCGAGTTCAACCCGTCTTTCCCCTCGCTGGCGATCCACTGCGCGTCGAAGTTCTGCTGCGAGAGATAGCCCGTGAACGCGGTGCCAATCGAGACCAGAAACACGACCGCCCCCGTGACCCAGGTGCGCCCGCGTCCGCCGCGCCATGCGCCCATGAAGAACTTTCCCCACAGGTGGACGACCATCACGAAGAAGAACAACTCCACCGCCCAAAGGTGAATGCTGTTGAAAAATCGTCCGACGCTCGAGACGTGCCACCAGGCGGGGCCTTTGAGACCGAGGATCACTCCCGACCCGATCACGACGATCAACGCCGCGATCGTCGCCACGCCGAACACGTAAATCCACGAGGACACATAGGCGGGTTGGTGGTCGGGGAGCAGCTTCTCGGGGGGCAGCGCGCGGACGGCCCGCTCGCGTACCCACTCCGTCCACATGCGTGACTCCTCGGGGCTCATGGCACGCGCTTGTGGGTCGGGAACGGGAGCGCGATCGCCGCGACGAACACCACGATCATCAGCACGATCACGATGACGTTCGCCACCGGCATGTGGAAGAAGTGCCAGTTGACGTAGTGGGCTGGATGATTGAGGTTAAAGAGCGCGCCGAGCATTTTTCAACACCTGCACGGGCATCCTATGCGCGCGGCGCCCGCCGTGTCATTGCTGGGACGGAGGCGGTGCTTCCGGGTAGTTGCTTAGGGCTAGCCTCCCCAACTTGAGCGCCGGGACTTCCACCCCAACGCCAGGCACCCCCCGGCAACCACGCACCCCGGGTCGCCATCTGCACTGGCTACTGCTGCGTCGCCGACCCCATTTGTTGCGGCGCGGCTCATTGGTCGCTCTGTTCGCCGTCGTGGGTCCGGGAGTCTTGGCTGGGCTTTCCGACGACGATCCCGCCGGCATCACCACGTACTCCATTCTTGGCGCCAAGTACGGCTACGAGTTGCTCTGGGTTCTGGCGCTCTCCACGGCTGCCTTGATCGTCTTTCATGAGCTCGGGGCGCGGATGGGCATAGTCACCGGTAAGGGATTGATGGCGCTGGTGCGCGAGCACTATGGAAAAGCGCCAGCGCGGGTGGCCCTCGGCGCCCTGGTCTTGGCCAACACCGGCACGTTGTGCGCCGAGTTCGCCGGGATCTCCGTGGCGATGCAGCTGCTCGCCGGCATCAGCCGCTACGTCAGCGTTCCACTGGCCGGACTTGGGGTGTCACTTCTCGTGCTGCGGGGGTCCTTTCGTCGCGTCGAGCACGTCCTCTTGGCTCTCAGCGCCGTGTTTGTCGCATACATCCTGTCCGGATTCTTGGCTCACCCCGATTGGGGTGCAACGGCCAAGGGATTGGTCGTACCCCAGATGCCGCTGAAACGCGACGCCGTCCTGGTCGCTGTAGCGACGGTGGGGACGACCCTGGCGCCATGGGGTCTGGCGTTCATCCAGTCCTACGCCGCAGATAAACAGCTTCACGTCAAGGATCTGCGCTACGAGCGCATCGACGTGATCGTCGGTGCGGTTCTGACCGGCGTGATCGGGTTGTTCATCGTTGTCGCATGCGCAGCAACGTTGCACGTCCAGGGCATAACGATCAACGACGGCGGGGACGCGGCCCGGGCCCTGGAACCACTGGCGGGCCACCTGGCCTCGACGTTGTTCGGCTTGGGCTTTCTAGGAGCTGCTCTGCTGGCGGCGGCGATCGTGCCGCTCTCCACCGCCTATTCGGTTGCCGAGTCAGCGGGCAGGCGCTGTGACATCAACGACAGCTTTGAGGAGGCACGGGTCTTCTATTGCAGCTATGGAGCCGTGCTGATCGTTGCCGCGGCGTTGGTGCTGATTCCCGGTGCTCCCCTGATCCCGATCCTCTTCCTCTCTCAGGCACTGAACGCTGTACTCCTGTTGGTCTTGCTGCCGTTCCTGCGCCGCCTTGCCCGCGACCCGGCGGTCATGGGGGAAAACGCTCTGGGGCCGACAGGTCGAGTGCTTACTGCGGTCGTTTTCTGTTTCGTAGCCGCCTCAGTCATTGCCCTGGCGGTGCTGAGTGTCTTCTAAACCGCGTCGGTCGGCACGACAGGCCTGATGTTGGTCCTGATCGCAGCCGGAACCGGGACCGCGCTGGTGACAGGGCTCGGCGCCATACCGGTCTTCTTCCTCGGGGAGCGCGCGGCAGTCCTGCGCCCCGCTCTGCTGGGACTCGCGGCCGGAGCGATGACGGTGGCATCGATCTCGGGCCTGCTGCTGCCCGGGCTCGATCAGGGGTCGGGCGGCGCTGTCAGCGGCGGAATCGTCGCTGGAGTGCTGTTCTTACTCATCGCCCGCCAACGCCTCGAACGGCGTTCGGACTTGGGGGGAGGGCAATTGGCGGGAGAATGGGGGCGCGGGTCGTC
>DHIZ01000071.1:0-625 GCA_002404055.1 Chloroflexi bacterium UBA4733 | reverse complement strand
TTCAGTCGCGCCCGGCAGTTCTGGGCCGCGGTTGCGACCAGTGCACCACAGCCGGTCGGCGCTGTGGTCGCCTACCTGCTGGTCAAGCATGTCGAGGGATTGCTTCCGGTCTCGTTCGGGTTTGCAGCCGGGGCCATGCTGGCTCTGGTCGCCGTCGAGCTCCTACCCAACGCCATGCGGGGAAATCGCCCCGCCGCCTTCGCCGGCGCCGCACTGGGGGCTGCGGCAATGTTGGGCCTCAGCGCGGTGCTCGGTGTCTAGCGTCGTGTCCTCGAGGCGCGAGGTCTTACCATCACCGAAGGTGAACAGCGAGTCCAACCGAAAGCCGCGCGTCCTGATCGCCGGTGGCGGCATCGCCGGTCTTGAGGCGCTGATGGCGATCCGCGACCACGCCGGCGAGCGGGTGGATATCACCCTGGTGGCGCCCGATCCCGACTTCGTCTACAAGCCGCTGATCGTCGAGGAGCCGTTCTCCTCCCAGCCGGCCGAGCAGCACGCACTCGCACCAATCGCCGAAGGGTTCGACGCGCGGTTCGTCCAACAGCGGGTCACGGCCGTGCTGCCGAAAGCGCGCAAGGTCGAGCTGGCTGAGGGCTCAAAACTCGATTACGACAAGCTCATCATC